>JAYPJO010000345.1:0-1517 GCA_038128465.1 Gammaproteobacteria bacterium | reverse complement strand
GTGCTATGGATGGTTTTGCTGTGCATACCGATGCCGTCAGGAAGACTGACGTTGAGCTGCCAATATCGCAGGTCATTCCAGCCGGAAAAACAGGGGATCAGCTCAAGACAGGCACAGCCGCCCGGATATTTACCGGCGCGCCGATTCCACCAGGTGCCAATGCGGTCATTCTGCAGGAAGATACCGAGTATGATGATGTCACAATGAAAATTCTGGAGGTGCCTCATGCCGGAAAGCATATTCGCCTGAAAGGTCACGATATAAAAGCAGGAGAGACAATTCTTGAACAGGGTCACCGTCTAAAGCCACAGGACATTGGTCTGCTTGCCTCACTGGGTATTGAAGAGATCAAAGTGTTCAAACCTTTGCGTGTAGCCGTATTAAATACAGGTGATGAACTGGTTGCACCCGGAGAGCCATTACAGCCTGGCCAGATTTATGAAAGTAACAGTTACACGCTTTCAGCGCTGTTGATTTCTCTGGGTTTGGAGGTAGTGAAAAAAGGCATAGTAAAAGACAATCTGGATTCGACTCGCACTGCACTGCTGGAAGCCGCAGATGAAGCAGATTGTATTATCAGCAGCGGTGGAGTATCTGTTGGTGAAGCTGACTTCGTAAAGTCAGCTATCGAGGAGACAGGTGAACTGACTCTTTGGAAGCTGGCGGTAAAACCCGGTAAACCATTTTCATTCGGCAAGGTTGGGGCAACGCCTTTTTTTGGTTTGCCAGGAAATCCGGTGGCAGTATTTGTGACTTTCCTGATGCTGGTAAAACCGTTTTTGCTCGCTATGCAGGGCGCAAGTCAACTACAAAGTGAGCCTTATCTGTTGCCAGCCGGATTCAGCCAGGAAGAAGCGGGCAGCAGACAGGAATATATACGGGTTCGGCTTGGGCGGAATCAGCAAGGTTTTCAGGAGTTGATCCCATTTTCCAACCAGGGCTCCAGCGTGATGACTTCGACATCCTGGGCCGATGGTCTGGCAATTATTCCAATCAACACTCAGATTAAGAAAGGTGATTTACTCGAATTCCTGCCATTTACAAGTTTGCTGTAATTTCAGACTTAGCAAAATTTAACAGACGCCTGACTAGTCCTTTTCCATTGGCATGGCCGGATCTGCCGTCCATTCCGACAGGGAGCCATCATAGACGGAAATGTTGCCATGTCCGAGAAGGGTCAGGGCTAAAGCATTGGAACTGGCGGCAATACCACCACCGCAATAAGTGATGACATGCTCTGCTTCCAGCGACCCGGTGCTGCTGAATTTTTCCTGCATCACTTCACATGTCACATAGGTATTGGTGTCAGGATCAATCAGTGTTCCACAGTAAAGATTGCGACTTCCGGGAATGCGCCCTGGTCCCGACTCACCGGTGAAACTTGGCAGTGGCAGGGAGTGCAGTAAGAGCGATTCGCCACTTTCACTGGCGGCGTGCACTACCTCTTTGCTTACCATTAATCCTGGTCTGGGGTTGACGGTAAAGACAGCTGCGGGCGCATAACTGGTATCTTCAGT
>JAYPJO010000344.1:0-1552 GCA_038128465.1 Gammaproteobacteria bacterium | reverse complement strand
CATTTTGATAGCACCGTGTCTCGTTCAGAACAGTCGCCTCCATTAAGGCCAGAATATATGAGTAGATGGCAGGAACGACAGGCCAAAGCTAATGTTGGTATTTCCATTAATGATCCGACAGCGTTATGCATACCTGCTGGCTTTCCCCGTTTTCTTGGTATGGTTTATCCAGGTGAAATACTACAGGCAGAGCATCAGATTAACTGGTACGCAGAATGGGGTGAGTCTACTGTTCGAATTTATCTTGATGGGAGGCCGCAACCTGATCCGCTTGAGGTCAGTTACAACGGATATACTACGGGCAAATGGAACGGCAATATTCTTGAAACACATACAATAGCAATGAAGGCAGAAACGTTAATAGATACTACCGGAGTCCCGCATAGTGACCAATTGGAAGTTACTATGTTTATTAAAAAGCTTACGCCTGATTACATAGAAGCAGAAATAATATTAAATGATCCAGTAGCGTTTTATGAACCATGGCGCACTATTAAACACTATGCGCGTGCTCCCTCAGAATTCAGTATTCAGGAATATTCCTGCTTTGAAGGTAATCGCTATGAAGTCACAGCTGATGGTAGTGTGCAGATCAAATTTGATGAAAATTGAAATTTCCTTCAGTGAAATAGAAGTCGCCTAAATTAAAATCAGAAATAATTCTGATTTCGCTCAAATCAAAGACCAGCGTGTAACTTCCCAAAGTGTTTGGAATCACGGACTTATGGTTTTGGGCTCGGCAGAATTTGTACGAAATTATCTGAATATTAGTGCTTACATCTTGTAGGCGGTGACTAATGAGTAATAACCGTATGACCTCTGCGCACGTATCCCCTTGAATCCTGCTTTTGCCAAAATTGACTCTAATTCATTGAGAGTATACTGCTGACCTTTTGTTCCCTGCGTCATGAAAAAGGAAAAAGCTGCTGCTGGTAAGGGGCCGTCACCATCTTCTTCTAAAAGTATCTCCTGAAGGCAAATACGCCCTCCTGCTGCAAGGGAGTCATAACTTTTTTGCGCCAGTTCTTCGCAGGTTTCGGTGCTCCAGTCATGAAAAATATTGGAGAAAAAGTGGGCATTGTACCCTTCTGGCCAGGCTTCTCTGAACATATCCACAGCTTCGGTACTCACCCTGTCTGAAACACCGGCTTTTTCTATATAGCCTTTGGCCACTTCGCAGACTGGTGCCAGATCCATAATCGTACATTCCATTTCGGGATAGTGATTGGCAAGAGCGGATGCATAGCAACCTGAGCCGCCACCTACATCAAGCAGTTTCTGGACTCCTGAAAAATCACATGTCGTGGTTAATCCTACTGCAGAGGCAACGGAATGGCTGTGCATAAAATCTGTTACCGTTTTTGCGAGTTCGGGAGACATTTGGCCTGATTCCCAGCCGTCAGCAGAGCCTCGAGCCTCGACTGTCTCTCCATCCCGGATGTTTTCCAGGATCATTTTATAATTCGGTAGAGTTTCTGCCCGTCTGCTAAAAAAAGGCCCCCAGTAATATGGGCTTTCTTTCAACATATATGCACGTGATAGGGTATTAAGC
>JAYPJO010000343.1:0-1643 GCA_038128465.1 Gammaproteobacteria bacterium | reverse complement strand
GCAATGTATACAGGGTGATTTCTGCAAACTGCCAAATGACCTGGAAAAAGCTGATCTCGCCTTTGCTATTGAATCTTTCGTACATGCACAAAGTGCCGGAGCCTTTTTTCACCAGGCATCGAAACTGGTCAAGCCCGGCGGCTTGCTCATTATCTGCGATGACTTCCTCTCCAACATGAATATTCTGGAAAACAGTGAAGCGAAAGCATGGTTAACGAAATTTCAGGATGGCTGGCTGGTCAACACCTTGTTATCTGTAGAGAAAGTGAATCATTATGCTATGCAGGCCGGATTCAAAAAAATTGAAACCCAGAATCTGAGTCCCTTCCTGGAACTGAACCGACCACGCGACTATTGCATCAGGTTACTGTTGAAATTGTTAAATAAAATGGCACTGAAAACGCCATATCTGCAGATGCTATATGGAGGGAATGCTCTGCAGAAATGTTTAAGCAGACATTGGCTCAAATATCAGTTCATTGTCTGGCAAAAAACCAGTGACTAAACAACTTTATTTGCTCAGACACGCCAAATCTGACTGGAGCGTCCCGGTGTCAGATTTGCAACGCCCACTGAATAAACGGGGTCAGCGTGACAGTTTACGTTTGGGGAGATGGTTACAGGATAACTACCTGATTCCGGATTGCATCATCAGCTCCCATTCACAACGAACCCGTGAAACCGTCATGAACGTTTGTAATGCACTGGAATTTGATACGCAGGACGTTCACTGGCTGGAAGCACTGTACCATGCCGGCTCACAAGGCTTACTCAGAGAAAGCCTGACAGTTTTAGAGAGTTTTAAAAGTATCATGCTAGTTGCACACAACCCTGGGCTTGATGATCTGCTGGAATACCTGTGTCCGACATCTGAGATGAGCTATACCACTGATGCAAAACTGATGACGACTGCAAGTTTCGCTCACATTGAATTACCCGAAGACAGTAACGCGATTTCTTATCAGAGTGGACATCTAGTACAATTAATTCGTCCCAGAGATATCGACTGAACCCCGGCATTGCCTGCCTTTGTGTGTAAGCAAGTAGTAAAAAAATACTAAAAGTGTTTTTAGACCAGGAGTTGAATCTATATGGCTTTATTTCCTTTCTTTGATACTCCAAAAAAAGCCGAAAACAATAATTCAGGTGAAATTGATGCTGCAAATTTCAGAATCATGCAACTGGAAAAAAAAACTGGATGAATTGTCTTCAACACTTGAAACCCTGTGGGAATTTTTAGTGGAACAGCATCAGTTTGATGCTACTGCCTTACAGCAAAAAATCGATGCAAAAAGTGAAGCGCTGGAAGCTCGTGCCAATGAAACAACAAGCTGTAACTCCTGTAACAGAACCGTCCCAGCTGACAAAAGCGCCTGTTATTACTGTGGCGCAAAGCTTGCCTGATAAAATTACGCTTTCGAGCAATAGCCGATGAGACTGATCTATAAACATGAAAATCGTGGCCTGGTTTATTCGATAAAGAATGTACTGGCCATGCATGATATTGATTGCCAAATAAAAAATGATTTTGCCAATACCATGGGTGCAGAATTCGGTATCAGCAATACCTTACTGGAGCTCTGGATTGAGCAGGATGGGGAATACGAACGCGCCAGAAAACTCATAGAAGAGCAGTCTAAACC
>JAYPJO010000342.1:0-1653 GCA_038128465.1 Gammaproteobacteria bacterium | reverse complement strand
CAAAAAATACAATGCAGACGAACATCAGTCAAATAAAATCTTTCATGACATGTTCGAGAAAGAAATAGCCACCATTCCAGACCAGGATAAAGGCCAGTACACCATGAATCATGCTCCAGACTTCAACAGAAAATATGGGCAATATGGTATTGGCCACAATTCCTGCTGCGGACATCATGGCAGCCGCTACCATAACAGTCCAGAACAGCAGGTAAGCACCAAAATACCAGGTTAGAATCTTTGGTAAATCATCAAGCCAGCCTTCCAGCAATGTTCTGCCCGTCACTAACTGCCAGCGACCTATACCTTCATTTAGACAAAACTTCAGCAGACTGCCTATGATTACGGCCCATAACAGACTAGCGCCATAATTAGCTCCCGCTGCGGAAGCAGCAACAATATCACCACCGCCCAGCCCGGTTGCCGCTACAATCAGGCCAGGGCCTGTTTTTTTATAAAGATCCTTAAAATTCACTGCGTGTTTATTCCCAGTCCCCTGCAAAGAGAGCTAATATACTGACTTAACTGGCCCAGCAAAAGAGCCTGATCTGAATCAGCATCAATTAATTTTTCAGCGATGATCCTATTAACTTCATCCAAGCGAGTCGTGCCATCAGCTTGCTCTGCTGTCAGATTTTCCCGACAGAATTCATGCCATTGCTGTTGCTCTTTTTTATTTAAATATTCCGGATTATTTCGGCAACGGTAACGAAATAACATTTCTGGCAATCTGTGGTCATTAAAAGCAAATTTTTGAACGGCCAGTTCTTCCGGCTTAAATCGGCGAATTTTTTCAAATTGTGCTTTATCATGACTGTCAAAAAAGCCGCCACTGTATAGCATCAGATCCGGATCATTTTCCTGTTGAAACTCTTGCTTGAACACTGCATTCATTTTCTGCTGCAGATCTTTTTTCTTCAGTAAACGTTGCTGGTGTCTGGCACACAGATCAAGGTCAATATCGAATTTATTTTTTATCTCATCTGTCAATACATTCATTGGTGCAAGCGCAGGACAGCGGTTTGTGTGTACTGTTTTGAAAGCTGGCCGTTCCATATCTGCCGGAAGCTCAGCTTTTGCCGTAAATAAGCGTAACTTCATCTCTTCGATGCTGTCATTCATCCAGATCGACGGATCCTGACTTAAATCAAAGACGATAATGCCATTCGGGTTTCCCGGATCTATCAGCATCGGTAACACAACAGCCATACAACCTCTGCTGGCCGGATACATTGACGATATGTGAATCAGGGGCTCGGGTTGGTCCAGATTGAACATCGGCAGGACAGCGTTTTTTTTACGTCTACTAAAGTAATAATCATAAAGTTTTACCTGCTTTTGTTTTATCAGTCTGGCTGTTTCTATAGTTGCATGAACATCAGCCAGGGCATCATGAGCCCCTTCATGCGCTATACCATTAAGCCTGGTAAATTCTTCGAGTTTAAAACTCGGAGTACCATCAGGCTTTTTCGGCCAGTTCAGACCTTCAGGCCTGAGTGCATAGCACATTCTAAGTAAATCAATAATATCCCAGCGGGAATTTCCCTGCTTCCATTCCCTTTCGTAAGGGTCAATAAAACAGCGATAAAACAGATGACGAGTTATTTCATCGTCGAAACGTAAATTATTGTAGCCTGCAACGCATGTCTGCGG
>JAYPJO010000341.1:0-1675 GCA_038128465.1 Gammaproteobacteria bacterium | reverse complement strand
ATTTTATTTCTGGGATCATTTGGAGCCCGCTTCACTGCCGGTTCTGAAGGAATGCCTGAATTTCCCTGCACAGCAGAGTTCATGGGTGGAGCAGCTGCTGTTTCGGTTTTGACTGTTTTAACTAGTTTATTTTCAGTAGCAACTTGATTGCTCTCTGATTCAAATTTTGCAGGCTTGTCGGTAGAAGAGAGATGGCTCTCATCCTTTTGTTCAGGCGCTGAAAATGTTGTTTTTTCAGTATTGGCAGTATTAGCGTTTACTGGTTGTTGCTTTTCAGCAGCTTTAGCTTCCTGGTTTAAGTTATGACTGGGGGTAGGTTCCGCTCTGGCCTCAGCACTGTCAGTATTATTGTTATTTACGGCATTGTCAGTCAGTGCGTCAGATTGCGACCCAGCAGCTTGTTTGGTTCTGCCAGAGTTATCATCTTTTTTTGGACTCTGTGCTTTAGTATCTGTGATAGCTGGCTCACTCAATTGCGTTTCTGCAGTAGGTGAGGTTGTCGCTAAAACCGATTCATTATCTGTATTTGCCTTCGAATCAGCGTCATTTTCGATAAGGGATTCGGTTGCTGGAGGAGTGACAAGAGTATTGGCTTCTACAGCAGTCTCAGACCTGGGAGCATGGTCAGACTTTTTATCACTGTCTGCTTGAGCAGGTCTGTTTCCGCGTTTACGTTCCTGCATATTGCGTTTGGGTTTGCTGGCAGGTCGGCGCTTAGCTTTTGTTGCATTATCACTTGAATCATTATTCTCGTTGGATGCGGCTTTGTTCCGGCTTTGATCCTGTTCTTTCACCTGAGCTTTCGACTGGCCTTTTGCCTGAGCTGGCTTATTATTACTTTTGCGTTTTTTGGCAGGTCGTTCATTTTCTTTTTTGCGTGATTTAGGGCTGCCAGTTTCCTGCTGTTTATTGGCAGCTTTTTTCACCGGGGGCTTTTGTTGTTTTTGTTTATTTTGTCGGTTGTCATTAGAAGCTTTTTTAGGCTTCTCCTGCTTGGACACTGGATTGATTTCTTCTTCGTTTGCACTGGTAAATAAACTTTTTAGTGCATTGGAGATAGTGGCTGTTAATCCACCTGCAGCTTTTGGTGTAGCGCTTACAGGTCCTGGTTGCATATGCGGAGCCTGTACCGCTGCTTTATCAGCTGTAACTGCCTGGCGTGGTAGAAATTCATCAACTTCAGGTGTATTTTCAGATTCAATAGTGTAGCTGCGAGGAATTTCTTCCTGATTTACACTCTGGATTTCATAATGAGGCGTTTCCAGTGCAGTGCTGGGGACAATAACCAGCTTTGTGGTGCTTTGACTTTCCATATTGGAGATAACGTTTCGTTTTTCATTCAACAGGTAAGAAGCAACGCTCACCGGAACAATAGCACGCACTTCAGATGAATTATTCTTGTTAGCTTCCTCCTGTAAAATGCGCAAAATTGACAAAGCCAAAGACTCGATGTCTCGGATACTGCCCTGCCCATCGCAGCGGGGACAGACTATCGCCTGTGTTTCACCAAGAGAAGGACGCAAACGCTGTCGGGACATTTCAAGCAATCCGAATCGTGAAATCCGTCCTACCTGAACTCTGGCGCGATCCATCTCCAAAGCGGAACGCATACGATTTTCAACTTCACGTTGATTTTTCTGAGATAACATGTCGATAAAATCAATAACGGCCAGAC
>JAYPJO010000340.1:0-1688 GCA_038128465.1 Gammaproteobacteria bacterium | reverse complement strand
ACCCGTAACGACTGGAGCACACAGGAAATACAGGCCCTTTTTGATTTACCCTTCAATGAGCTTTTATTCCAGGCGCAATCAATTCATCGTCAGCATTTCGATCCGAATGAAGTTCAGGTAAGTACACTGCTGTCCATCAAAACAGGGGCCTGTCCGGAAGACTGTAAATATTGTTCTCAAAGCGGCCACTACAATACTGAGCTGGAAAAAGAAAAACTGATGGAAGTTGAAAAGGTACTGCATGAAGCCAGAAAAGCGAAAGAAAATGGTGCCTCTCGCTTTTGTATGGGGGCAGCCTGGAAGCATCCCTCACAAAAGGATTTTGCCCATGTGCTGGCCATGGTTAAAGGGGTGAGGGAACTGGGCCTGGAAACCTGTATGACTCTGGGAGCTTTGAGTGCTGAACAGACTCAGGCTCTTGCGGAAGCAGGGCTGGATTACTATAACCATAACATTGATACTTCGCGCGATTACTATAAAAAAATTATCAGCACCCGTAGTTTTGATGATCGCCTGGATACCCTGAGTCATGTCAGGGACGCAGGCATTAAAGTATGCAGTGGTGGCATTGTCGGAATGGGGGAACAAGCAGAAGACCGGATAGCTTTTCTGCGAGAGCTGGCAAACCTGCCAGAGCATCCGGATTCGGTACCGATTAATAATCTGGTTAAGATAAAGGGAACTCCGCTGGAAACTGCAGAAGATATAGAACCCTTTGATTTTGTGCGTATGATCGCGGTAGCCAGAATTCTGATGCCGAAGTCCCATGTGCGCTTATCAGCAGGCAGGGAAGCCATGAATGAGCAAATGCAGGCGCTGTGTTTTTTTGCTGGTGCAAATTCAATTTTTTACGGCGAGAAATTGCTTACTACGTCCAATCCACTGGAGAACGAAGATATGGCCCTGTTTGCAAAACTGGGTATCCGACCTGAAGCAAAACAATCTGAAGCACCGCTAGCAGAGAATCATTTTGAGCAAAGTCAGCCATATTACGATGCAATGATGCAGTGAAAAGTTTTTCACAACAGCTTCAGGAAAGTCTGGCGGACAGGCAATCGCAAGGTCTGTACCGTTTCAGAAAAACAGTCACTTCACCACAAAACAGGCTTATCGAGATTAACGGCCGGCAACTGATAAATTTTTGCAGTAATGATTATCTGGGCCTGGCCAGTCATCCTGAATTGATTACCGCTCTAAAAAAAGGTGCTGATCGTTATGGCGTTGGTAGTGGGGCATCTCATCTTGTTGTTGGCCATAGCCATGCACACCACAGGCTGGAAGAAGAACTGGCCGAATTTACCGGGCGCAGTCGCGCCTTGCTATTTTCATCAGGATATATGGCCAATGTTGGTACGCTCACTGCGCTGGCAACTAAAAGCGATAGCATATTTGAAGATAAATTAAATCATGCATCCCTGCTGGATGGCGGACTGTTTTCAGGAGCAAAATTTAAACGTTATCCGCATCTGGACACTGAAAGGTTGGGAGATTTATTGAGTAAGGAAAGCAGGGCAAATAATACTTTTGTTGTATCTGATGGCGTATTCAGTATGGATGGAGATTATGCTGACCTGCCTGCACTGCTGTCACTAAGTCGGCAATATAATGCACAGTTGATGCTTGATGATGCCCATGGCTTTGGTGTGCTGGGAAAAAAAGGTGGAGGACTGATTGAACATTTTCTGGAG
>JAYPJO010000339.1:0-1710 GCA_038128465.1 Gammaproteobacteria bacterium | reverse complement strand
CACTCGGCAATAATGCCATCAAGCATATTATCAATCGCACCCTGCATTACTGAGGTACCGGCAGCAACTTCTATCTCAGTAGTAGTCCCGTCATGACTGACATATTTGACTAATGGCATCCTAATCTCCACATGGCTTTAATGAGTAAAATAATTGATGCGCATTATACCGTTTTGCGTTTGCAGTTAAAGCACAAACCCGAGGTCTGGGTGATCAAAAAATTGCATATTGCCAGATAATTGCATATGGTTTATGCCATTAACTGGTTTGGCATCTGTTGTCATTTTTTATGTTTCAAGTCTCGGGGCATCTGGCATGAAAAAAAAGCTGCTACAACGTAATCAATTAATTGCTTATTGCCTGGCAGCAGCTGTTCCCCTTCTTATTATGGCTGTCATATTCAACTTCTCTCTGGTTTTTAATGGCAGCTTTATCTTTTGGACCAATTTGGATGTTCTTGGATATATTATTCAAGCTGAATTCCTGGCCGTTGCTAGTGGTATCCTGATCGTTTTACCACTTTTACTTAAAACCAGTAATATCTATCTGAAAATTTTCCGCTTTATCCTGTTTGCGATTGTAGTAGTGACCTTTGCCTGGTTTTCTTATGACATTGATGGGATGGAAGGAATGTTGTTTTATGCTTTACTGGTATTCATTACCTTTGGTGGTGGGACACTATTTATTTTCGACACTTTCAGCGCCCAGACCCGGGCTTTCTTAAGTCTCTTACGCTGGTCTCTGGGGATTTTTATTTATGTCAGCCTGCAATTATCCTTCGATCTTGATAGCGACATAGCCAGCTGGAAAGACACAAGTGATGTAATTCCATTTGGCGCTTCCTTTTTTTACCTCTTGTTCTTTTTTGAACTCAGTGTGTACCCCTTCCTGACATATTATCTGGAGAAAAAGAATGCCGATGATATGTTTATCTCGGAAAAAATAGCTCAGGTTCAGGAAAAACTGGCCAGCTAATCTGATAAAACCAGTTCTTTCATGGCTACAGAGCTGTCTGCCAGTCGGTCTCGATCAAGCAGCAGAGATTGCGCAAGAGCCCTTTTACCAAACATAAACTCCTGAGGACTGTTAACTGCATCTACAGCCAGAAAACGGTCTCCCTTAAAATAAAATACTGAGATTTTTCTGCCTGCATTAATATCGCCTCTGACTATCAGGTTATCGTAACCTTCGGATAATCCGGCTATTTGCAGTTTTAGATCATACTGGTCTGACCAGAACCACGGAATCTGATCATAGGCCTCCGGTTTACCACAAAGTGTTTTTGCCACTACTTTGGCCTGCTCCACGGCATTCTGGATTGATTCCAAACGTAACCAGCGATCATAATGCTTGTTGTAATGATAGGTGCAGTCTCCAGCTGCAAGAATGTCTGGATCTGTCGTCTGAGCAAACTCATTAACAACAATGCCATTGTTAATTTCCAGCCCGGCCGCTTCGGCAAGTTCAGAGTTTGTTATGACACCTATACCTATGATGATGAGATCGGCAGCAAATTGACGGCCATCACTACAGATTACTTCATTCACTACTGGCTCACCTTTTAATTCAGTGATCTCTACGTCAGTAATTAAATCGATACCCTCTTCCTTGTGAATGCGGCTGAAAAACTGTGAAATCTCCGGGGCCGCAACACGATTAAGAATACGTGGGTCTCGTTCCAGCAAGCTAACCTGCATGCCTGTTGATACC
>JAYPJO010000338.1:0-1745 GCA_038128465.1 Gammaproteobacteria bacterium | reverse complement strand
AGTATCTGTCCGATCAGAAATTCTGGCCAATTTTTGAAGCGGCTGAAGCCATGGACTTGCCAATCTACCTGCATCCCAATACCCCACCAAAAAGCATGATCGAACCAATGCTGGAGGTGGGGCTGGATGGGGCCATCTTTGGGTTTGGTGTTGAAACCGGACTGCACATGCTGAGCATTATTACTTCAGGCGTTTTTGATCAATTTCCGAGACTGCAGATGATTATTGGACACATGGGAGAGGCACTGCCTTACTGGAGCTATCGCCTCGATTTTATGCATAACGCACAGGTCTCTTCGAAACGATATGAAAATCTGCAGCCGCTGCAAAAAAAGGTCAGCGATTACCTGAAAGAAAATGTCTATATCACCTGCAGTGGGATGGCCTGGGAGCCGGCAGTACGGTTTGCCCAGCAGACTCTAGGTGTGGATAGGGTGATGTATGCCATGGATTACCCATACCAGTACGTAAAACAGGAAGTACTGGATATGGATAACATGGATATTCCTGATGTTGACAAGAAGATGTTTTACCAGGGCGTTGCCGAGAAGGTCTTTAAACTTTAACGATTCATAATAAGAGCTAAGAATCTATCTTTCTGCCAGCTTTTCTTTCATGTCTCTATCAGTTCCTGACCGGGAATAAATTCGCAAACCTGGATGCTGTCTCCTATATCCAGGAAATCGGCCTTGATGCCCATTCTGTGTATGCGATCTAGACGGGGCCCTTTGATTATTCATTCTCTGAGACTGCCGTTTTCATCGTGCAAGGGAAGTAAAATTCGGGAATGTGGATTCATGTACCGAAATTCAATTACGGTACCGCTGACCCAGTGTGGTTCACTGACCTGAAAAAATTTGCTGGCGTGATGGCCGTCCACAGACATACAAGTCATTAGCAATACTGGTATGAGCAATCGATGAGATGAATAAAGAACAGTTTTCAATCTGGGTTACAGGAATTCAGGCTGTCCCTATTTTTAAATTGTTTACTTCCATGGTCAATGGAATCCTCTGCAGAGATTTACCTTCACAGGGGCCATAAACACAGATGCCGCTGGATTTATCAAATTTTGCGTAGTGAGTAACACATTGGAAATACTCACCGTCAGGCGTGAATAGTTCTTCGGGGGTGTGGTTCATTGGAACATCAAAGTGCGGGCAGGAATTGTGAAATCCCTTGAAGTTTCCTGCGTCGTTGTAGACAAACATGCGAAAGGCAAATGGCGAGTCACCGCCGAACCGGAATTCTCTCGCGGCACCATTTTCTATTTCAGTTGGCTTACAGAGAATTGTGCCGGGCTTGGGTGCAAACTTGTTTTCATGCCATGCAATCATTTTGGGGTATTCCAGCTTTATGATGATGTAAATCAAACCTGCCTGGTGGCGTTAAGTTACACAAATCACCAGTAGTTTGAAATGAAAAATCATAGGCTTATATACCCTTGCCCTTGTTAGCGGCATGGCCAGTTTATGCCCATCACTCGTATGCTAATTACTACATTGAGAACAAGATTCAAATCAAGGGTGTGCTGAAGAGGTTTTAATTTGGCCAGCCCAAAATGGTTGGGATGAGATGCTGCTGAGCAGTATTGCCACTGCAAACGGCAAGACTGCCATCATCGACAGGGTCAGGCAGCGCAGGGCGCGTGAACGAATTTATTAATTACCAAACAAAAAAAGCCCCTGCCAAACAGCAGGGGCCTTTTAGAACCTTATCCCTTATTTAGAAGGGGTACTTGTTCT
>JAYPJO010000337.1:534-1782 GCA_038128465.1 Gammaproteobacteria bacterium | reverse complement strand
GTCCACAGCAGATTAAAATAAAAGAAGCATGCACGCTCTTTAATTTCATGCCAGGCCTAACACAGGGAAATCATGCCGAGGAATACCGTCAGGGCAATCAGTAACAAGGACAGTCCATCAGCACCAAAAATAAAGCTAATACCGAAACGTGGAATCCATTCTGCCTCAAACAGAACCAGCCACTCACCCTGCTCGCTCATTACCGGATCAAGGCCAATTGATTCTGGTGTCAGCAGCATGAAGATGACCAGAGCCAGATCCAGAACAATGGCAAATAAAGCGATAACTCTGGGCACTACAGGACCACGGCTTTCAGACAGCCAGGCACCGATGCCACCAACAAAGAGTATCAACATTAACCACACAAGAATCATGCGCCTGCTCCCACAATAAAGCCTATACTGATAATCAGGAGTACGCCCAGTGCCATTGTCATGGTATACCAACGAATTTGACCAGTTTGCGTTTCAATAACCCAACCATGCAGAACACGCATCAAACTTGCAGTGCCATTATAAATACTGTCGATAAAATCTTTTTTATTAAGTTTTGCCAGTCCGACGTAAGGAAATACAACCAAGCGGTCATACAACCAGTCCATGCCCCACTGGGTAAAAAAGAAACGATGCAAATTGGCGCCAAGACCAGAACCTGCAATTTTGTTCACATCCAGTTTTTGTCTGATGAAAATCAGATAGGCAAACAGCACACCAAGCAAAGGCAGACCAATCATGATGGCCTGATAAAACAGCGAGACGTGATGTTCCTCTTCATGTGCATGGAATACTTCTTCAACCGGTATATGAATAAAACCACCAATCAGGGAAAGTATGGCCAGGGCAACCAGAGGACCCTGCAGATGCAGCCCCATCACTTCATGACCATCATGGGTTTTCTTGCCATAGAAAACCAGGAAATATAGTCGGAAACTGTAAAGACCGGTCATAAAAGCACCAGCGACACCACCCAGCCATAACAGGTAACCTCCATGCTCATTGGTCAGGGCAGATGCCAGAATTTCTTCCTTACTCCAGTAGCCTGAAGTTGGGAAAATTGCAACCAGGGCGATGGTGCCGATCAGAAATAAGGCATGACTCCAGGGCAAATCTTTACGCAGGCCACCCATCTTGAAGATATCCTGTTCATGATGCATGCCCAGAATGATGGAACCGGCTGTCAGGAATAACAACGCTTTAAAGAAGGCATGTGTCATCAGGTGAAAAATAGCTGAGCTCCAAGCCCCCACAC
>JAYPJO010000337.1:0-524 GCA_038128465.1 Gammaproteobacteria bacterium | reverse complement strand
CATATAACCAATCTGGCTGACTGTTGAAAACGCCAGCACTTTCTTGATGTCGTTCTGCACTAAAGCAGTAAAACCTGCCATAAGCAGCGTGATCATGCCGATAACACCGACCAGGTATTGCACACTTGGCGCCAGTTCATAAAGCACATGAGTACGTGCGATCAGGTATACACCCGCTGTCACCATGGTTGCGGCATGGATCAGGGCCGAAATTGGTGTTGGTCCTGCCATTGCATCCGGCAGCCAGGTCTGTAATGGCAGCTGGGCAGATTTACCTACCGCACCCCCAAGTAGTAACAGGGTAACTGCAACAGCTATGCCTGCACCGACTTCCCACTCTTCCTCAGCGAGTACCATGAGCTCCTGAATATTCAATGTCCCCAGGCTGGCGAACAGGAGAAACAAGCCTAATGCCATGGACGCATCACCTACACGGGTAACAACAAAGGCCTTGCGTGCACAGTAGCCGTTGTATGGATCTTTAAACCAAAATCCGATCAGCAGATAGGAACACAAGCCCACAC
>JAYPJO010000336.1:0-1850 GCA_038128465.1 Gammaproteobacteria bacterium | reverse complement strand
ATCACCAGCGACATTATTTACCAGGGGAATATTAATGTCTGTGGCATAAGGTTTGTAATTGCAGTCTGTGCGATAGACATTATTACTCACCTCGCGGAAACTGTGACCTGAAGTCAGCAGAATTGGATTCCCACTTTCTTGCCCAAGATCAATCAAAAAACCCGTGGTCGCCATAAGCTGATTGGTAACAGGTGAAACACAGTATATTCCACCGGTTGCTTCAACCGTCCTTTGCTCTACTGGCGTGAGCGGATCACGGCGATTGACACCATCATAAGTGAAATTTGCGGCATGAATTGCTGCTGTAGCAAAAATGAGGCAAAAACAGGTGCTTATCTTATAAATTTTTACTTTGAACATCGGCTTACTCTAGCGTGATTCTCAATTTCGCCGCAAATTTATAGTTTTCAGCTAAATCAAAAAAAGGGCTTCCATTGAAGCCCTTTTCATATCCCTCGTATTTTTTCTCGATTCTACACCATTTCTAGGGCATTTCTTCGCCGGCATCCATTGCTTCCTGCTTTGAGGTATAACCCTTGGGATACCAGTCCTGCCATGCTTCCATACTGGCTCCACAACCACCGTCACTGGGGTCATACCAGATGCCATCCTTTATCACCAGACCAACAGCTCCGCCATTACGACCATCCCGCAGAGGACACTGAATAATGGTCACCTCGTCCCCAGGCTGAAAGGTGAAACCTGTCATTGGCGGAGTTGATTCAATCATCCGTGGCGGCGCAGCACCTTCAAAAGCAAATACAGTGCCGCCTTCATCCCTGATATACAGAGCTACATGAGGACTGTTAAAGGCCCAGCGAACCACTTCACCACTGATGACCTCCTCTTTGGCCCGATCAAACATAGCAAAACTGTGGTGAGCAGAGGCTGCATCAACCAGACCATATCCCAGGATCGCCAGCCCAATGGTGGAAATTTTTTTAAATGATTTTTTCATAATAAGTTCCTGTTAGCTGTCTGGTTTACTGTTAAAAGACAAAATCAAACTGATCATCAAAGACCGGGCTTTTTTCCTGACCAATCAATCCGCGTGGTAAATCCGGATTACGGGTTTCAGGAGTTCCCCTGGGATCAATATAACCAGGCTCTCCAGGTAAACGGTACTGGGTATTGGGACGACCTTCCTCATCATAAGTGAGATAGGTATTCTGATTCTGAGCACATTCCCAATAGCGGATTCTCAGACCGGCGTCTTCCATATCCTGGCGATGACGGTAGCTATAAATAACATTCAGAGGTTCTTCAAGCATCAGCGCATCATAAAAATAGACATTTACCACTATTTTCATTTCATCGCTTTCTGCATCCCACCATTCATACCAGATTTCAACAGTTTCAGCCTGATTGCTTGTTGGTGGCATACCGCGGAAGAAATCTGCCGGATAAATATCTTCTGTGTGGACTATCAGAACGTCACCAAGTTCATCATCCTCTGCCCAGAAACCAATGCTGTCTCCGGCTGCAAAGTGGGTTCCGTCAATATTAATATGTTCCTGGTTGATATAAATCCGGCGAGTATCGTTAGCCAGGTCATTGTGCCACAGTGAATAGGTTGGCGTATTGATGAATTCACGTACGTAGGGTTCACGGTACCAACGGGGAATGCCTGCAGGTTCACAGGTAGTCAACCGGTCATAGTCGACACCAGCGTTAAAAGCCTGATTACCCAGATCCAGTCGATAACGAAATGCAGCTTCATATTCCTGTGTTAAAACCCCTGGACGGATTTCACCATCTTCATCCATAAACAGCACATCATTTCTACCCTGGTGAGCTGATGTCGACCAGAGGCCTTCCCACTTCGGCACACTCAGATAGTCATGCTGGAC
>JAYPJO010000335.1:0-1867 GCA_038128465.1 Gammaproteobacteria bacterium | reverse complement strand
GTAAACCACCACAGCTGTGACCCATAACGGCAATGTTGTCCAGATCGACATGCTGGTAAAAAGGGCTGCCTGGATCATTATTCTGTTCTTCCGCCCAGCTGATGGCATTGATCAGTTGTTCGGGGCTTGTGGGATCAATCGCCCGCTGTACGACTGTGCCATCGTTCTGAATGACTTCCTGTGTCGGTGGTAGTGTAGTGGTGTTTTCTGCATGGGGATAACCGGCTGCTATAACAATAAAGCCATGGGAAGAAACTTCCCGGTGAAAATCACTGTAACCCAGACCATTATCTGCGCAAGCACCGTTACCCCAGAGGATGACAGGTAATTGTTCTTCCGGCATGGATACTGGGTGATAGACTGTATTGTCGCGCATAGACGCGAATGACTCGGCCACTGCCGGAAAGAGGCCGGTCCCATAGGCGTCGGCAACAATACCCACGGACATGGCATTCGGTTGGGCCTGTATCCCGGAGAACTGAAACAGGGTAAAGACTGAAAATATTAGCTTATAAAACTGCAGGGGTCTGTTTTTCATTTTGAAGTTACCTTATCGCAAGTGGACGTAACGGCGAGCCGGTTGCGCCTTCGTATCGAATCGGCGTCGCCACAAACAGGAACTCGTACACCCCGTCCGCTACCAGCGTTTCGAAACTCATGTTTTCAATATTGAAAATGCCGTTTTTCATCATCAACTCCTGGTGCACCGGAGCCGACAGAGACGGATCCGGATTCGTGGATATTTCGGTGGCATAGGTGTCGCTGCCCGTTACAGTAACCTGTTGCTCGATCAGCCACGCAGCAACCTCCAGTCCGATACCTGGTGCAAAACCATTGTACGTATCTGGATCATCGAACCAGAGCTGTCCGTAGCCAGTGCGAAACAGAACAGCATCGCCCGGAGTGATTGAATCAGTATCTATCCCCTGCCGCTCAAGTGCCCCGATCACATCAGCAACCGTGATTTCATAGTCACCGTCAAGATGGTCCACACCTTTGTATCCGGCCACATCAATCAACACACCGCGTGTGAAGATTGGCCTGATTTTTTCCACGCCCAGATCCAGCAGACCGCTTTGCGAGAAGATCTCTCTGCCGGTGAAGCCGTTGTAGAAAACGCGCTCGGTACTGCCATCGGCCATCTCCATTTCCTGACCGATGTGTCCGAGTCCATCAAACTGGGTACCAACCTGTCCGACTTCTGCAGCGAGAAACTCGTCATTACCCACAGTACGATTACGTCCATCTGCACTGCCAGCAGGCAACAGTTTAAGTCCATAAGTCCGTGACCCCAGTAATGGCATGTCGTTCGAATAAATCTGACCCAGCTCATAGATTTCCCCACGCTGGACCAGCGAAAATGCCTCAAGCACTTTCTGAGGTGTAATCCGGTTGGATGCACCAGCCTGGTCATCCGGGCCCCATTCAGATGGCCACCAGGGCCCTGCTTCCCGTGTCTGACCGAATATTGAAAACGACACACATAACGCGATCATTGCAAACAGCTTTTTCTTTATTTTCATAGTTTCACCTTCGTTTATAGTGTCTGCTTGAAGCAGGAGTTCAGGCTATGGATACACACTGATGACCACATTACGCAGTTGGTCATCATCGATGCCAGTACCCTGTTGCTCGTTATAGGATGCATTCACCGTTATCTGTTCTTCACTGAAACCGGCTTCCTTGAATATGGTGTGAAATCGCCTGGCACGCTCATCTATAACCATGGCTGTTTCAACTATGTGGGAACCATCTGACAACAGGTTGGCACCCCGGTTGATGCTGATTTCGATCATGCTGGCATCCACCTGGTTGGCATACGTGATTGCCTGCCCGATGATGCCGGTTTGTCTTCCAACCATATAAG
>JAYPJO010000334.1:1339-1875 GCA_038128465.1 Gammaproteobacteria bacterium | reverse complement strand
ACACTAATGGCTGTCCCTGGTGGACTTTCAATGCCGATGCTGAAGTGCGGGGTGCAATCTTTGTCGATACGGATGATTCAGGTGTACCGGAGACCTTATTGTTTGGAGACTTCAGTGGGCAAGCCTATGCAGTAAATGCACAAACAGGCGAGCTTAATTGGAAGATCGAAGTACACGATCATCCTCAGGCAACTTTAACCGGATCAGTCATCGCTCATGAAGATGTTGTCATAGTCCCGGTTTCGTCACTTGAGGTGCTATTGGCTGCCCGGGTTGGTTATTCCTGCTGTTCGTTTCGGGGTGCTGTGGTTGCGTTGAGCATCAGCACCGGAGAAGAGCTATGGCGAACCTATACTACGGATGAACCTCGTCCGACCATTTTGAGCACTGCAGGTGTCCAGCAGTATGGCCCCTCGGGCGCTCCTGTCTGGTCCAGTCCAACCATCGACGCAGAACGCAATCTTGTTTATGTCGGTACCGGAGAAAATTATTCTTCGCCGGCTAATGGGTACAGTGATGCTGTGGTGGCTCTCGAC
>JAYPJO010000334.1:0-1329 GCA_038128465.1 Gammaproteobacteria bacterium | reverse complement strand
AAGGATGACGCCTGGAACGGCGCCTGCTCGAGAGGAACGCCAAATTGCCCGGAAGAAAACGGGCCTGATTACGATATTGGCGCATCACCCATATTGACCAATGATGAGAATGGCAAGGAGCTTATTTTCGTTGGGCAGAAATCGGGAATGGTTTACGCACTTGATCCAGCAAACAACGGTGAACTGGTCTGGGAGCAGCGAGTTGGCAGTGGTGGCACTATGGGCGGCATACACTACGGCATGAGCAGTAACGGCGAAAAGCTCTTTGTCGGCATCTCAGACCTTCCAACGAATAACCCCTACAATATCGGACAGCCGCATCCTGGAATTCACGCGCTGCAACCCAGTACCGGAGAAATTCTTTGGAGAAACGATTTGCCAGATAAGTGTGAACAAAGCAGGTTCCTCTGCTGGCAGGGCATTTCAGCTGCCGTGACAAGTACATCAGATCTGGTATTTGCTGGTGGACTGGATGGCATTCTGCGCGCATTTGATGCTGAAGACGGAAAGACATTGTGGGAAACCAATACTCGCCAGAGCTTTGGCACACGTAATGGAATCGAAGCAACCGGGGGTTCCATCGAAGCGGATGGACCGGTGGTTGTGAACGGACAGGTGTTTATTACCTCGGGGTATGAAAAGTGGGCTGAAGCACCGGGAAATGTGTTATTGGTTTATTCACTAAACGGTGAATAAAAAAGTTAGCAGAGAGCTGGCTTCGATTCTTTTGATTTAGTGATGTCTATTGATGAGATCGGTGAAGCTGCTCGCATGTAAATATTAACGGAGCCCTGAATGTTGAACTTTTTATCCTGCCAAATTAGCCATAATAGAAAATCGTTTCTCTTGTCATGGTCTTTTTCGGGAATCTCATCGGCACTGATTGCGTTTCAGGCGATGGCTTATGAAGTTGATCCGAATGCCACTATCAATGATTCCCCCACCAGCTTGCTGGGAATCAATCATATCGGATTATCAGTGCGGGATCTGGATGCCTCCCTGGATTTTTATCAGAATGCTTCGGGTTTTAAATTGGTTCGGAGAGAAGTAATTAGCAATAGCATTGCTGCTGACAAATTATTTGGCCGGGAAAACATAGAGTATGAAATTGCGGTGTTGGAAGCTCCGAATATGCTATTTGAGCTCATTGAGTTCAGTCACAACCGCAATTTGCCGATTACCAAGATGCCGGTGCAGGGGCCTGGCATGACCCACACCTGTTTTCAGTCGCCCGCTCACTTGTCCGGATACGATAAATTCAAAAACGCAGGGGCTGAGATGCTAAGTCGTGGCGATGGCCCGGTAGACCTCCTGGGCCAGGGTGTAACT
>JAYPJO010000333.1:0-1885 GCA_038128465.1 Gammaproteobacteria bacterium | reverse complement strand
CTATTACACTGTTTCACTTTACGCCTGTCCTCTGTTCTGACCAGCCTGCACAGCAAGCCATGAATCAGGCTAAGGAAAATTCCTGTATACCCCGATAGCTTACTGCGCCAGCCAGTTCCTCTTCAATTACCAGTAACCGATTGTATTTGGCTACGCGATCAGAACGACATAGTGAGCCCGTTTTTATCTGGCCGGCTGACGTTGCTACAGCCAGATCAGCGATGGTTGTATCTTCTGTTTCTCCGGAACGATGGGAAATCACTGCTGTATAACCGGCCTGCTTGGCCATATTTATGGCGGCCAGTGTCTCTGACAGCGTGCCGATCTGGTTAAACTTAATCAATATGGAATTTGCCACCTGCGTATTGATACCTTCCTCAAGTATTCTTGTATTGGTTACAAACAGGTCATCCCCGACCAGTTGTACCCTGTCACCAAGTTTATCCGTGAGAATACGCCAGCCATCCCAGTCACTTTCATCCAGGCCATCTTCGATGGACAGGATCGGATAGTGCTGGCAAAGATCAGCCAGATAATCTACAAATTCTTCGCTGTTGTAGCGCTTACCTTCCCCTTGCAGATCATACATGCCTTCTTTATAGAACTCAGAAGCTGCACAATCCAATGCCAGACAGATATCTTCACCGGCCTTGAATCCAGCTTTTTCAATGGCCGACAGTATGGCTTCCAGGGCTGCAGCATTAGATGGTAAATTTGGCGCAAAGCCGCCTTCATCCCCGACAGCGGTACTCATTCCCTGAGAATGCAATACTGAACGTAGGGCATGAAAAATTTCCGCGCCGTAGCGTAATGCTTCAGAAAAAGTCGCAGCGCCGACTGGCTGGATCATGAACTCCTGAATATCGACATTATTATCAGCATGCTCACCACCATTGATGATATTCATCATGGGTACCGGCATGGTGTAGGCGGAATTGCCACCATCAAGTTCAGCAATATGCGCATATAAGGCCAGGCCTTTTGCTTTAGCAGCAGCTTTTGCTGCCGCCAGTGAAACTGCCAGAATAGCATTGGCACCAAGCTTGGCTTTATTATCGGAGCCATCCAGGTCTATCATCGCCTGGTCCAGTTTTTGCTGATCCGTCGCATCAACACCCTGCAACAGATTCCTGATATCGTTATTGACAGCATCGACAGCCTTTAAAACCCCTTTCCCGCCATAACGTGCGGGGTCCTTATCTCTTAATTCCAGTGCTTCTCTGGACCCTGTTGATGCCCCTGATGGTGCACAGGCTGTCCCACTATGCCCGGATGACAGAATCACGTCTGCCTGCACAGTTGGATTACCTCTTGAATCCAGCACTTCTCGGGCTTTGATATGTTCTATTGCTGTCACAAACTTACCTCATGTTTTAACTGTTTTATACACATTTGTTTTCATGTCCTGTCTCAGACAATGACTATTGATTAAGCAGTATCAATCGAAGGCTGGGACTTGATGAGCTCATCCAGGGCCTTAATTTGCTGCAAAAAAGCTTCCAGCTTATCCAGCGCCAGCGCACAGGGACCATCACAACGAGCCTTGGCAGGTTCCGGGTGAGCTTCGAGAAACAGGCCAGCTATACCCTGAGCAATACCTGACTTGGCCAGATCAGTAAGATCCTTGCGTCTTCCGTCAGCACTATCCTTTCGTGCTCCAGGCATTTGCAGAGCATGGGTAACATCAAATAACACGGGATAGGAAAAACTTTTCAGGATTGGAAATGCAAGCATATCGACCACTAAATTGTTATAACCAAAACTGCTGCCACGCTCACAAAGAATTAGTTTTTCATTACCTGCTTCTATAAACTTGTTGATGATGTGCTGCATTTCAGCAGGCGCCAGAAATTGTGCTTTTTTAATATTAATAAAAGCCTTGGTA
>JAYPJO010000332.1:0-1905 GCA_038128465.1 Gammaproteobacteria bacterium | reverse complement strand
CAGCTAAGCCGTGATTCCGGCTCAAGACCCCAGGCTTTATCCAGCATGTCATCTTCATTTTCATCGGATTCTTCCAGCGAGTCGAAACCTTCCCTGATAATGACATGACAGGTGGTACAGGCACAGGCTTTTTCACAAGCATGTTCTATGTCAATGTCATGAGCCAGTGCAATATTCAGAATACTCTCACCGGGCTCCGCTTCAATTACCATACCATCCGGGCAACGTTCTGGATGTGGCAGAAAAGTCAGTTTTGGCATTTAACGATCAACCTCTTCGAGTTTCTTGCCCGTGAACGCTGATTTTATCTGACTATCCATACGTCGTGTGGCAAATGTCAGACTTAATTCATTGAGCGCTTCGGATTGCTGATGAATCAGGTCAGCATCTCTGCTTTCCAGTGTTGCCTGCAGGTTCTGGATCCCCTGTTGCAGTGCATGTAATTCTTGTTCATCCAGCAAGGATGCATCTTTTTCCAGTGCTGCATTAATGGCTTCAATGATACGCAGAGCTTCTACTTCATTTTCTTTTAATCGGCGTATATCCCGGTCATGTGCTGCTTCACTATGTGAGGCTCTTATCATCGCTTCAATTTCATTATCTTCCAGTCCAAAGGAAGGTTTTACTACGATACTGCTTTTAACACCGGATGTTTTCTCTTCAGCTTCCACTTCAAGCAGGCCATCTGCGTCAACCTGGAATGACACGCGGATGACCGCTGCCCCGGCCACCATGGGCGGTATGTCACGTAATTCAAACTTGGCCAGGGAGCGGCAGTCTTCCACCAGCTCGCGCTCACCTTGCAGGACATGCAGACTCATCACTGTCTGACCATCCTTGAAGGTTGTAAATTCCTGGGCACGACTCACCGGAATGGTGGTATTGCGAGGAATTATTTTTTCAACCAGTCCACCCATGGTTTCTATTCCCAGTGATAGTGGATTTACGTCCAGCAACAATAAATCATTGTCATATTTATTACCGACGAGGACATCAGCCTGAATCGCCGCACCCAGAGCCACCACCTGATCAGGGTCCAGTTCATTTAACAGTGGCCGTTGGAAAAAATTTTCAACTTTTTCCTGTACCCGAGGTGAACGGGTAGAACCACCAACCATGACAACATCAGTAATCTCCTCAACCTTCATACCCGCATCACGTAATACACGACGACAGGCTTTCAGCGTACTGTCAATCATTGGATCAATAAGCTGGTAATAATCTGCTCGAGACAAGGTTCCGGACCAGTCGGAAAATTCAATGTCTGTTTTCTCCTGCAGAGTCAGGGCATGCTTTACATTTCTGGCGATCATTAATAATTCAGCCAGCTGATGTTGTTCAATATTCTGATTCGATTCCTGCTCAATCCACCGTATTATCGCCTGATCAAAATCATCTCCACCCAGTGCTGTATCACCACCGGTTGCAAGCACTTCAAACACCCCTTTTTCCAGACGCATTAAAGATACATCAAAGGTGCCGCCGCCCAGATCGTATATAACAATATTGCCTTCGAGTTTTTTATCCAGACCACAGGCAACTGCAGCAGCGGTTGGTTCACTTAATAAACGCAGAACCTTGAGATCGGCAATACGTGCAGCATCTTTAGTAGCCTGTCGCTGCGCTTCATCAAAGTAGGCAGGAACAGTGATGACAACGCCATCTATATTACTGTCTGATTCATTTGAAAAATGCTCAGCGCCACGCGCGGCCAGCACTTTTAATATCTCTGCTGACACTTCTACCGGGCTCTTGTCTCCTGCGGCGGTTTTAATTACCGGCATTCCGCCGGATCCAGTATCAGTCAGAGCGTAAGCAAGCTGATGTTTAACATCTTCCCTGCCTCGTCCCATCAATCGCTTAACTGAACTGATGGGATCAGACGCATCCAAAGCAGCCTCCCCA
>JAYPJO010000331.1:0-1917 GCA_038128465.1 Gammaproteobacteria bacterium | reverse complement strand
GCGCACAACAGGCAGAAAATTCAGAACTCGAACAGCGTAACACCATTCTGGTTAATGAAGTGAAAGAGTTGCAATCTGGCATGGACGCTATTGAAGAGCATGCGCGCAATGAACTGGGGCTGATCAGGGACGGGGAAACATTTGTACTCATTCTTGAAGATGAACCGGATTCATCAGGTATGCCGACAGACATCCTGGCAGATGAAGAACCTGAATCATTGCCAAACAACCAGCCGTGATACATCTAGGCCTGATACCTTAAGCAGCTTGCATCGAGATAGCATTGCCACATACGTCCAGCCAGAACGATAATCAGAAATCCAGGTACTGGGCGCTGGTGCCTGCTGCTGGTCTGGGTCAGAGAATGAAATCTGATGTGCCCAAGCAATACCAAAAGTTGCATGGAAAAGAGGTGCTTGCCTGGACCCTGCAAACTCTGTGTTCGCTAAATTATTTACAGGAAATAGTTCTGGTGCTGCATCCGAATGACAGTTATTACAATGCAAACCTGGCGGCATCTTTTCCGAATGTTAAAGTGGTTGTGGGCGGAGAAGAACGTCAGCATTCAGTCATTAATGGTCTGGCATACCTGAAAAACAAGGCCGAAGCAGAAGACTGGGTATTTGTTCATGATGCAGCCAGACCCTGTATCACTCAGGACGATATCAACTGGCTTAAGACTGAATTACAAAATGATGAAATTGGCGGAATTCTGGCTAGCAAAGTAAAAGATACACTGAAGCAGGCCATAAGCGTTGAAAAGAGTATACAGCATGAATTTCACCAGGTTGCTGTGACACTGCCTCGAGAAGATCACTGGCTGGCTGCGACCCCCCAATTATTCCGCTTTACCATATTATGGGATGCGTTGACTGCACAGCAGACAAGTGGGGGAATAGTGACAGATGAGTCAGCGGCTATAGAGGCGCTGGATAAACCGGTAAAAATTATTGAAGGTCGCAGCGATAATATAAAAATCACAAGCCCGGAAGATATTATGCTGGCAGAATTTATTTTAAAACAACAGGGAAAAGCATGATCAGGAGTCAGATCAGGAGCCAGATCAGAATAGGTAACGGATTTGATGTACATCGATTCAGCGAAGATGCTCAGAGGGATGCCACGCTGACACTGGCCGGTATAGCGCTGCCACATACACATCAACTTATCGCGCATTCTGATGGTGACGTGGTATGTCATGCCCTTTGTGATGCCATGTTGGGGGCATTGGCTCTAGGAGATATAGGTATGCATTTTCCGGATACTGATCCACAATATCAGGATATATCCAGCCTTGTTTTGTTGCGCGAAGTTCACAACATGATAAAGACTAAAAACTGGCAACTGGGAAATGCTGACATAACTATTATTGCCGAACAACCCAAGATTTCACCTTATCAGGCACAGATGCGGCAGTCCCTTGCTGATACCTTGGGTCTGGCTATCGATACCATCAGCATTAAAGCAACGACAACGGAAAAACTCGGTTTTACCGGACGCGGAGAAGGTATAGCAGTGCAGGCAACTGTGCTGCTGTTTCAGGATGCGTCCTGATGTCGCTATCCTCATTAGCTTATGCTTTATCCATTCCCGAGGTGATGGCAAGCTATAAAGTGCAACCGGAAGATTTTCAGGTCAGGGAAATACTTAATTTTGAACCTGAGGGGGAAGGTGATCATCTGTTTTTATTAGTAAAAAAGAAAAATATGACGACGCATGAAGTCCAGCAACGCCTGATGCGTCATTTTGCTTTGCCTGATCGGGATGTTTCTTTCTCAGGTATGAAAGACAAACAAGCGCTTACCTGGCAGTGGTTCAGTATAAAACCAGGAAAAAACAGCGATCTGAAGCAAGCTACACTTGCTTCTGAGCTGAATAATGAATCAATTCTTTTTCCTGTAGGCATTGGTTTGAATA
>JAYPJO010000330.1:0-1928 GCA_038128465.1 Gammaproteobacteria bacterium | reverse complement strand
ACTGCCCGGGTCACGCTGACTACGTTAAAAACATGATCACAGGTGCAGCTCAGATGGATGGCGCTATTCTGGTTTGTTCTGCTGCTGATGGCCACATGCCTCAGACTCGTGAGCACATTCTCCTGTCACGTCAGGTAGGTGTTCCTTATATAGTTGTATTCATGAATAAAGCAGATATGGTTGATGATGAAGAACTGCTTGAGCTGGTAGAGATGGAAATTCGTGAATTGCTTGACCAGTATGAATTCCCTGGTGATGACACACCTATAATCATCGGCTCAGCACTAAAAGCCCTGGAAGGCGATACTTCTGATATCGGTATGCCAGCTGTACAAAAACTGGTTGAAACTCTTGATGAGTATATTCCAGAGCCTGAGCGTGATGTCGAAAAACCATTTTTGATGCCTATTGAGGACGTCTTCTCGATTTCAGGTCGCGGTACTGTTGTAACAGGTCGTGTAGCTCGTGGTGTTGTTAAAGTGGGTGAAGAAATTGAAATCGTTGGTATCAGGGACACACAGACAACAACCTGTACTGGTGTTGAGATGTTCCGCAAACTGCTTGACGAAGGCCGTGCGGGTGAAAACGTGGGTGTGCTTTTACGTGGTACCAAGCGTGAAGAAGTTGAGCGGGGTCAGGTTCTGGCTCAGCCGGGTTCGATTACACCACATACCAAATTTGAAGGTGAGGTTTACGTTCTGTCTAAAGATGAGGGTGGTCGTCATACTCCTTTCTTTAAAGGATATCGTCCTCAGTTCTATTTCGAAACCACTGATGTAACTGGTGCTGTTGAGTTACCTGATGGCGTTGAAATGGTTATGCCTGGTGATAATGTGAAGATGTCAGTTGAGCTGATTGCTCCTATTGCGATGGAAGAAGGGCAACGTTTTGCTGTTCGTGAAGGTGGTCGCACAGTTGGAGCTGGTGTCGTCGCTAAAATCATCGAATAAATAGCTTTACAGCAAACATGTTAAGCCGAGATCACTGCTTGCAGTCATCTCGGCTTAATCGTCTTATGAAATAAGACTAAAGACGGTGATAGGTGTTGTATAGGCCAGTAGCTCAATTGGCAGAGCAGCGGTCTCCAAAACCGCAGGTTGGGGGTTCGATTCCCTCCTGGCCTGCCATTAAAAATTGGTAAAAGTCTGTAGTTACAGCAGATATGGCTTAAGTAGAACCAGTAAAGAAAGCCAGTAAATAAAGATAGATGAACGATAAGTCTGGAAAAGTAGCAAAAACCAAAAATACTGCAGCCAGGGAAGGAAGTCTGGATCCAGTACTTTGGATAATTGTACTGCTGTTAGTTGTTACTGGTGTTTACGGTAACAGTTATTTTGCAGCCGAGTCTGCTTTATATCGTGTACTTGGCTTACTGGTGCTGGCCGGTGTTGCTGGCTGGCTTGCTGCTATGACAGTTAAAGGCAAGGCATTTGTCAATTTATGTCTTGAAGCTAAAACCGAGATTCGAAAAGTGGTGTGGCCAACTCGGACAGAAACCACACAGACAACACTGATAGTTGTTGTTGTTGTTTTGATAGTGGCATTGATTTTATGGGCACTGGATTCCCTGTTGAGTTGGGTGATCACGTTTATTATTGGATAGGAATTTATAAGAATGTCAGCTTCTGAAAATGATAAACGTTGGTATGTAGTACACGCATATTCCGGATATGAGCGTAAGGTTAAACAGGCGCTGGAAGAACGGATAGCATTATCCGGCACACCAGAATTATTTGGTGAAGTCTTGGTGCCGACTGAAGAAGTTCTGGAAATGCGTAGTGGTCAGAAGCGTAAAAGTGAACGCAAATTTTTTCCAGGCTATGTATTGATAAATATGGTGCTCAACGATGTGACCTGGCATCTGGTAAAAGATACACCACGTGTGATGGGTTTTATTGGTGGCAAAGCAGATAAACCGGCGCCGATTA
>JAYPJO010000329.1:0-1930 GCA_038128465.1 Gammaproteobacteria bacterium | reverse complement strand
TTCCTAGAAGTGTCTGGCTGTCAGTCAGACTGCTATTTACCGCATAGAATGTTTCTCCACTGTGTATAGCTAGTTTGAACTGTAGAGCCTGTAATTTCTTGGCATGATGGGCAGCGCTTAATTTCTTCATAAGGTTGATGAATAACTGGGCGCAGCAAACTGCGTTAAAACTATGTTCTTCACCACAACTTCTGCTGTCAAATGAAACCAGAGCAGTGTCACCGGTAAATCGCTGTAAAATCCCGCCATATAATTTTGCAGCCTGTTTCAGATAATAATTATATTCATGTAATAATTTTGAGAGTGTGCTGGGGTGTAATAGTTCAATGGCCGTATTGATATTGACAACTTTTACGACCAATAGACTAGCCATAACTTTACTGGATGTATCATCCAAACCACCTTTATTTTGCAGGCCTGCAAAATTCAATTGGTGAACACGATTCTCCTGATATTTATCAAGAATGTTTTTACATGCTGCCTGCAATTGTGCAATTTCATCATATCGGGTCTCATCCACCGTTATGTTTTCTTCGTCGGGATCTTCCAGTGCCTGAGTGAGCTCAGTCAGTGGCTGTGTAATGTGAGATGTCAGTGCCAGCGCTGTTGAGAATATTAAAATTAAACCCATGCCAAGAGTTGCCAGATAAAAGAGCTGGATGTTGGTGATATTGGTATTAATGCTACTTGTACTTATTTCTAGCAATACTGAGCCTGCAATTGCATTTTGCAGAGAAATTTCAGCCCGGTAGTTGTTATTTATCGTACTGTTTACTGCTGATTCGCCGGCACGAGCAAGAATGTTGTTGTCGACATCATAGACGGTTACCTGGTCGACGCTATTGCTACTGGCAAGTTGGCTGATAGCGACATTTAGGCCCAGCAAATCATTAGCTAATACTTGCTCTAGGATGGAGTCAGCCGTTTGTTGGGCTAAAGTCGAGCCAAGACTATCGGCTTGTATTTGCAGGCTTGATTTATAGTCATTTTCAGTCAGCAACCAGGTCGAACTTATCACCACCAGCAAAATACTGCCAAAGCACATGATAAGTTTGTATTTAAGGCTAAGTTTTTGAATCAGGGGTATGGACATAAAACACTTATGCTACTGTTCAAATATTGTGGTATCGACATGAATTACATAATTTTGCATGAACTTATAGTCCATGGTCCGACGTGGTTTTTCCAGGCAATAACCCTGCATATAGTCAGCCCCAGCCCGCCATAATTGTGGCAGAATGGAAAAATCTTCAATTTGCGGAATGGATACTTTGAAGTCTTTGTTATGCAATTCAGTTTCAGATATAGGCAATCCTGGACGAACTTCTTGTATGATCTTACCAGTCTTTTTCATTAAGCCTCTTACAAATTTTTAATGAACTTCAGCATCTAACCCTGTATTTCAACTTTATCGACTTTCTGAAAACCTCTGGGCAATTTATTCCCACGTCGCCCCCTTTCACCGCGATAGTGTTCTAGATCTTTCATTGCCAGATTAATAAACCGCTTGCCTGAGTAGATTACTAAACTTTGCTCCTCGGTTATGACGGCAATGGCTACAACATATTCCACTCGTTCTGCTGCCCTAGCCGATGGAATATTAATAATCTTATTGCCTTTACCTTTCGCCAATTCGGGCAAATCTTTCAAATTGAACATAAGCATTCTACCTTCATTACTGATAGCAACCACATCACTATCAGCAATATCCGATACGGGTGCCGGTGGCAATACTTTTCCGCCTTTGGGCACTTTCAATACGGCTTTACCCGAACGGTTCTTGCTAAAAAAGTTTTTCATTTTTG
This sequence comes from Gammaproteobacteria bacterium, assembly GCA_038128465.1. Lineage (GTDB taxonomy): Bacteria > Pseudomonadota > Gammaproteobacteria > Pseudomonadales > Pseudohongiellaceae > UBA5109. The sequence goes on along the minus strand of JAYPJO010000329.1, from coordinate 125 downwards.
TAATGAACCCGTACCCAGCATCACTCGCAATCAAATAATAAGCTTCACTGTCTCCTATCATTAAACCTTCAAAGCTGGCACCCGACGGAGGATTTACCCTTTTGGTCAGTGGCTCACCCTGACCG
>JAYPJO010000328.1:0-1932 GCA_038128465.1 Gammaproteobacteria bacterium | reverse complement strand
CGGTGGCATATGTTTTATCACGCTGTACGCATGTTTGTGTTTTAACTGGTAATCCTCATAAGCCATAAATACAGCCTGGATAGCCCCGATCGTGATAATACTGGTTGCCAGGATTGCCAGTACGATATGGAAGGCCAGGCCGCCACTGTATCCAGCCTGGGGAGAATAATTGCTAGGGAAATACAGTGAAGACAGAATACAGATACTGGCTAATGGAAAAATGACAAGAAAGAGATTTTCCAGCGGTTTCTTCAGACTACTCAGTATAACCACGGCAGTGATACCAAAGCTGAACAGGGTGGCTATTTTAAAAAAACCAAAGTTATAGCCATCAGGCGTGCTGATCACATTGACCATATTTATCATATGAGCCAGCAAAGCAATGCTGGCAATACTTAATACCAGTGATCTGGTATTTTTTTCATGGAACAATCGCTGAGCCTGGAACCAGGTTCCCAATATATAGAGAGCGATTGCTATGATTCCTGAAACTGTAGCAAGCATCTGGAAAGTCTCTCATAAGTCCGCACGCCATTGAAGCATTTTTGTTGTAGAATCACCTGCCAGAAACTGATGTTGATGTGTGAAATAAAATGTTTGAAACCTTAACAGAAAGATTATCCGGTGCCTTAAAAACCATAACCGGCAAAGCCAAGCTGACTGAAGACAATATTCAGGAAAGTTTGCGCGAAGTGCGTCGTGCCTTACTGGAAGCTGATGTTGCATTACCTGTTGTTAAGGACTTTATCGAACAGGTTAAAAAACGCGCCATTGGTCAGGAAGTTAGTGCCAGTTTAAACCCAGGTCAGGCTTTTCTGAAAATCGTCCAGGCAGAGTTACAGGCCTTGATGGGTAATGCCAATGAGGCCCTTGACCTTAAAGCAGTACCACCAGCTGTAATCCTGATGGCGGGTTTACAGGGTGCCGGTAAAACCACTTCTGTGGCCAAACTGGCTTTATGGCTCAAAAACAACCAGAAAAAATCCATTATGGTGGTTAGTGCTGATGTCTACCGCCCTGCCGCCATAAAACAGCTGGAAACCCTTGCAACCGACGTCGGTGTTGAATTCTTTCCAAGTGAAGTGGGCCAGCAACCGGAAGATATCGTTAAGAATGCGCTGGCCGAAGCCAGGAAAAAATTTATTGATGTGCTGTTTGTTGATACAGCTGGTCGTCTGGCTATTGACGATGAAATGATGTCTGAAATAAAAACTCTGCATGCTGCCATCAACCCGACTGAAACCTTGTTCGTGGTCGATGCCATGACCGGTCAGGATGCTGCCAATACAGCGCAGGCATTTAATGAAGCCTTGCCTCTGACCGGTGTCATTCTGACCAAAACGGATGGTGATGCACGAGGCGGCGCCGCCCTGTCAGTTCGGCATATCACCGGCAAGCCAATCAAATTCCTGGGTATTGGTGAGAAAATTGATGGTCTGGAAGCATTCCACCCTGACCGGGTTGCATCCCGTATTCTAGGCATGGGTGATGTGCTGTCCCTGATTGAAGATGTCGAAAAGAAGGTCGATAAGCAAAAAGCCCAACGCCTGGCTAAAAAAATTAAGCGTGGTAAACGATTTGACCTGGAAGATTTTAAAGAACAGTTACAACAAATGCAGAATATGGGCGGCATCACCAATATGCTTGATAAGATGCCGGGTATGAGCGGCATGGCGCAGGCTGCGGCCAGCAAGGTCGATGACAAACTGTTTGTGCGCATGGAAGCCATTATCAATTCCATGACCATGCAGGAAAGACGTAATCCTGACCTTCTGAACGGATCCAGAAAGCGCCGGATAACACAGGGTTCCGGGACCAATATTCAGGATCTGAACAGGCTCATCAAGCAGCATAAACAGATGCAACGCATGATGAAGAAAATGAAGGGTGGCAAGCTTGCCAACATGATGCGTGGCATGGGTGGTATGAATC
>JAYPJO010000327.1:0-1936 GCA_038128465.1 Gammaproteobacteria bacterium | reverse complement strand
CAATGGGGGTATTATTCTTGCAATCTCCTTGTCATAACCACACATGGCAATATCATTGAGTATCCATTCCTGGTGCCCCATTTCTTCTTCAATATATTCACCGATTGCAGCACGCAGCCATTCTTTTTCCTCAGGCAGCCTGGCGCCTGCATTCATTAACAGGGGAACAGTATGTTTCACATGATGGAAGGCTTGTAATAAAAAGCTTAGATAGTCATCCAGATTGAAATCGCCCTGGAAACAACGCTGTATTATAGAAGCGCTTAAAAGTGTTTGTTGTTCTTTCTGCGTTGAAGCTGATAACTGATCGAAAAAATTCATGGTTTACTTCTCACTGCAATTTGATGGTTCTGGTGGTGATGATAAAGCGCTTCAATTTCGTGTTGATAAAACTCAGCAATGGATTCCCTGCGAGGCCGACCATTGCTCGTCATGAATCTTCTGTCAGCAGAAAGTGGCGTGTCCAGTGTCAACCAGGCCTGTATTTGTGAATAGTCAGGTAATTTTTGATTTGCCTGGTTAATAGCGAGCTGTATTTGTTTTTCCGAGATTGAACTGTTTGCGGCAGAAAGCAACGCAATACAGAAAGGTCTGGCATCACCAAAAACAACAACTTCTGCAATCATGGGTGAGACTAATAATTCGCTTTCTATCCACTCTGGTGAAATATTGCGTCCGTAACTGGATATCAGCAAATTTTTACGGCGGCCTTGGATATGGATAAATCCTTCATCGTCAATATAACCGAGATCGCCGGTATGAATGATGGATGAAAGCCAACTTTCGGGATCATTCAAATAACCGAGCATGGCATTACCTGAAACGAGTATTTCGCTATTTTTTATTTCCACCTCAAGGTTGGGTAGTGCTTTGCCGCAAGAGCCTGGCTTATCTGCCACGGGTGTATTCAGGCTGACAACGGAAGCACATTCTGACAGGCCATAGCCCTCATAAACAGGAAGCCCCAGTTTTCTTGCTTCGGTAAGTAATTCCGGTGCGACCTTGCTGCCGCCAACAGCAACAAATTTAAATTCAGGTGCTGGCCAGCCCTGTTTTATGGAATGGGTCAAAAACATCAACAGTTGTGGAGTGAGTATTAATGTGTCCGGTTGTGTTTCAGAAATAGTTTTTAACAGTGAGCCCGGGTCGACCAGTCGACTGCCTTCATATCCCAGCTTTTTTAATGAAGGAACATGGACTGTGCCTTCGGACAGTAAAGGCGTATAAACACCTGCTATGTTTTCAAGCAAAGTGCTCAAGGGTAAAAGGCATAAATGCACAGGATTTTTTATATTGATGACATCCGATAATGTTTGAGCCTGCAGTAGCTGCTGTTGCAAACTGAGACAGACCCCTTTGGGTTGCCCGCTTGATCCTGATGTAAAGGTTATTTTTTGAGTTGCTTCTGGAAGCTTGTGTGGTTTTTTAGAATTGCTGGCCAGAAAGCAAAATTCTGTTGTGTAATCGAATTTTTTTTCAAAATTGAGATTTGGTAAACGCTCAAGTAATAGCCTGGCCTGATCGGTAAATATAAAGTCAACGCTGCTGGATTGTATTGCATGTTCCAGTTGCTCGTTACTGAAATAATCAGGCAAGGGTAAGAGGCATATTTCCATTTTTTGACAGGCAAGATCAGCTATCACCCAGTCAACTGAATTGTCTGCGTATAGCGCCAGGCTATTGACGCCAAGCTTGTTTAAAATTCGGCTGAAGTGATTTACATCTCTGGTCAGCTGCTCAAAACTGACAAGTCGGTTTCCTCCCGCCAGAACAACTTTATCTGGCGGGGTGTTGTTTTTTAATCGTGCAAGCAAGTTAGTCATCCTGGGCGGCTATGAATTCTTTAGCCAGATAATTAATCTGCCTGTTGTATAACCTCAGGACACGGCGGAAAAGTGGTCTTGAATGGATGACTTGCATGGCAGAGTCAAGATTG
>JAYPJO010000326.1:0-1958 GCA_038128465.1 Gammaproteobacteria bacterium | reverse complement strand
GTATTCTCGGTTTTATTTAGCGCATTGTTGGTCGCTGCCCAAAACATAGACAGCGTGTTTGCCGATCACCCCTCCACCGCCCCATCAGTCGATTCTGAGCCAGCTCTTGAGATTTACGTTACGCTTACGGACAAGTTATTCATGGGGCAGACAGATGCCGGTGAACGAGCCATTGTGCCCATCACGGGAGGATATTTCAGGGGAGAAGGCATTCAGGGTATTGTTCTACCCGGAGGCGCCGACTGGCAGTTAATTCGCCGTGATGGTGTCCAGGAAATCGTAGCGCAGTATGCCATTCAGACCGATAATGGCAGCATTATCCAGGTTGACAACCGCGGCATTAGTTTTACTGATGAGGGTGACAGATATCGACTTACGGCGCCCAAATTTCATGCCCCTGAAGGGCAACATGACTGGCTTAACAAAACTCTATTCGTGGGTACGATTACATCAATAGCAGAACCACGCGCCGTTATAATCAGGGCATATAAACTGGAAGAATAACCCGTCCTTCGTTATTTATATGACACGACCATTAATCCTGATGACTAATCTTAAAGCTTATCTGAAAACCTCACTTTTCCTTCTCACTATACTGTTTGCAAATTACAGCGCCGCCCAGGAAATGCGCGTCATCCTCCTGGGTACTGGTAGCCCTGGCCCTTACACTGACAGGGCTGGACCGGCCACACTGGTAATAGCTGGAAACCAAACCCTGTTATTCGATGCTGGACGAAATGCCGTTGTACAACTGTGGCAAAAACGTATTCCAGTCAGAAATATCGATTCAGTCTTTCTTACTCACTTCCATCATGATCATTTTAACGGCCTGGCAGACTTGTGGCTTACCGGCTGGATTGGAACTGAGTACGGCTTGCGGAATTCACCGATGCGCCTGGTGGGGCCAGTTGGTACAGAAACAATCGCTTCCGGGCTTGAGCTGGCCTATTCAAGAAACAATGAAATACGCGTTTTAGATGAAAACCTGCCTGTTGCAGCGAGTTCATTCTCGGTTTCTGAATTTCAATCCCCGGGGGTCATTTATGAAGAAGATGGTGTCTCTGTAACAGCATTTAATGTGAACCATGGAGAGTTAATTACACCTGCTGTTGGATACAGGGTAGATTACATGGGACTGTCCACAGTAATCAGCGGTGATACTACGTATGACGAACGCCTGGTTGCCGCTTCAGTAAATACAGACCTGCTAATTCATGAAGTAATGGCCTGGGATGACGAATCCATGCGGACTGTTCCAACATCCAGGGAAATTGCCGCCCATCACACAACGCCTGAAGAAGCCGGTCAAATATTCAGCCAGGCGGAACCCCGGTTAGCCGCATATAGCCACCTTGTTGTACGTAACACAAGCGACGAGGAACTGATAAACCGGACACGAAATTATTATAGTGGCCCCCTTGTAGTCGGTAGCGACTTGATGGAGTTCCTGATCTCTCCACAGGAGATTGAAATTATAATTCCGTGAGCGCCTTTTTGAGGATTTTTCCAGCGCCATTCCGCGGCAAGGCATCAAGCTGGGTGAAGTGCTTGGGGATTTTGTAGCGGGCAAGTCGTGAATTAAGAAAATTCCTGATAGCGTCTTCAGAAATGCTGGCATCACTTCGAGGTACCCAGAACAGGTGGCCAACTTCTCCCCACTGGGGATCCTCCACACCGACAACAGCTGCTTCCTGAATATCTGCCAACTCAATCATGGCCGCTTCAATTTCGGCTGGGTAAACGTTTTCACCACCCGATATATACATTTCCTTGCGACGTCCAACAATCCAGTGAAAACCCTCATCGTTAGCCCTGACCACATCGCCGGTTCGAAACCAGCCATCTTCAGTAAAGGCATTACGGGTTTCGTCTTCTCGCTGCCAGTAACCTTGAGTAACGTTAAGGCCTTTCAGCAACAATTCGCCACTTTCACCAATAGGTACGTCTTTATCATTCTC
>JAYPJO010000325.1:0-1960 GCA_038128465.1 Gammaproteobacteria bacterium | reverse complement strand
GAGAACTCTAACGTAAAGGCGATAATTCCAGTACATTACGCCGGTTTGCCATGTGATATGGTCAGAATTAGAGAATCAGCAGAAAAAAATAAGGCGCTCGTCATTGAGGATGCAGCACATGCATTGGGTGGAAGATATGAAGATGGCGGCAGAATTGGCAACTGCAAACATTCAAGCATGACAACCTTCTCATTTCACCCAGTAAAGGCGATAGCGGCAGGCGAGGGAGGTTTGATAACCACGAATGATCCTGTGCTTTATAAGAGATTACTTAGGCTTCGAAGTCATGGCATTAATAAACTTAATGACAGTTTTGTGATTACTGAACAGGCTTTCACCAACAATATGCCGAATCCCTGGTATTACGAGATGCTGGAGCTTGGTTTCAATTACAGGATGACTGACATACAGAGCGCTCTGGCTTGTTCCCAACTGAAAAAGCTCGACAAATTCATCATGAGGCGTAAGCAACTCGTGGAGAACTATGACCTAGCATTCACTGACCTTGAAAACTGTAAGCCGGCCCAGACGGTTTCCAAGACCAAAAGCGGTAACCACCTTTACGTATTGCGAATTGCCTTTAAAGCTCTTGGTATGAGCCGTGCCGTGTTTATGGGTAAGCTTCGCGAAAATGGTATCGGTAGTCAGGTTCACTACATACCAGTTCCTGCGCAGCCCTATTACAGGAGTATGGGATTTGATCCCTCACAATTCCCGTCTGCTCAAGATTTCTATTCTGAGGCGTTGAGCATACCCTTGTACTACGATCTATCGGATGGTCAGCAGGAGCACGTTATACAGACAATTAAGAAGCTGGTTTCTTGAAAATAAGCGTTGGTACAGTCCAGTTCGGAATCAATTATGGTGTGGCAAACAAAACCGGGCAGGTTGCGATATCTGAGATTGAACAGATTATTAATCTCTGCAGAGACCATGGTATTGATACGCTGGATACAGCTGCGGCATATGGTGACAGCGAAAAACGTCTCGGAGATGTAGGTGTCACCGACTTCAAAATCATAACAAAATTACCTATCTTCGACTCAAGTAGGGAAGACCCTAAGAGCTGGGTGGAGAACCAGGTGAATGACTCCCTTGAGCGGTTGCAAGTACCGAGCGTACATGGATTCCTTTTTCACAATCCCGATCAACTTATGTCTACTACCGGGGAGTCTTTATACAAGTCACTTTTAGCCCATAAAGAATCAGGCTTGCTGCAGAAAATCGGTGTCTCTATTTATTCGCCCGAGCAATTAATGCAATTAGATAGAAATTTCGAGTTCGACCTTGTCCAGGCACCATTCAATATTGTTGACCGACGAATGCTGGAATCAGGTTGTTTTTCAACACTAAAGCTAAACCAGGTGGAGATTCACGTTAGGTCGGTGTTTCTTCAAGGATTACTGTTAATGCCAGCAGTGGAAAGACATTCCTATTTTCAGGCTTGGCCCAAATTCTGGAAAATCTGGGATGAGTGGTTATCAGTATCCGAAATTTCCCCTTTGCAGGCATGTCTAGGCTTTGTGTTTACGGTGCCGGAAATAGACAGAATCGTCATAGGCGTCGACTCTGCAAGCCAGTTAGAGCAGATAATTTTGTCTATTCCGTCTGAAAGTTGCGATTATCCGAGCAACTTGAGTCTGGATGACAAACTGCTCATTGAGCCATTCAGATGGCCGAGGTTCTGCGGGTGAACAAATTTTAAGTGTATAGGCAAAAAGTATGAACATCGAGATTATTGCCGAGTTGGCACAAGGGTTTGAAGGCAACCTGCAACAAGCTAAGTTATTGGTAAAGGCCGCCGCGAAGGCAGGTGCGAATGCTGGAAAGTTGCAACTTGTTTACGCGGATGAACTCGCTACACCCGATTATGAATATTATCCCTTGTTTAAAGAGCTGGAGATGACGGACCAGGAGTGGCTGGAGCTGGCCAATTATGCAAAAAGCAACAATATTGAAT
>JAYPJO010000324.1:0-1965 GCA_038128465.1 Gammaproteobacteria bacterium | reverse complement strand
CTATTGGGGTAACGGGTAATCAGCTGGGCAAAGTCGGTAAAGGATTCTCTGGCATTACCGGGATCACGCTTGCTTGGATCAGTGGGTAAAAACCGGCCAAGAAAACTTGCATCTTCGGTATAAAATGCAAGTCCTTTCATGTAATAGGCATAATCCACATTCTCATCATCAGGATAAAGTCGTATAAAGCGGTCTGCTGCTGCACGTGCAGCCTCAGCATCACCAGCCCGGTAATAGGCGTATACCAGTTCACGCTGAGCCTGAGCAGCATTGCTGAAAAGTCTCTATTGCCAGGGTAAAAGCATTGGAGCGGAGGGCATCTACAGCTTCATTGTAAAGGAACTCTTCGGTAGATCCGACAATGGCTTCATCAGATGCGCAGGCCGAAAGCAGTGAAAACGTAACGAGCAGGGAAAGCTTACGGAGATTTCCCGAAACGGATTGAATTATTCTGTGCACTAGCTTTTGCTTGCTACTCATGGGGATAATCAGATAATTTGCTGACAAAGTTTACTATGTCCAATTACCAAGTCCAGTAATATGTGTTGTAAAGGCCTTGATAAAAACCTGTCAAATTTATTGAGCGTAAATCTGTTAATGATCAGGCTGCTGCCACGCTGTTTCCGGATTATTCCCGGGCTCGCCTGCAGGCATGGATCAAAGCAGGAAATATACTGGTTGATGGCAACCAGGCCAGGAACAGACAAAAACTGTACGGCGGTGAATTAATAAGTGTAGCGGCTGAACAGGATTCCCATGAGCAATGGCTGCCAGAAGCATTGCCACTGGAAATTTTACATGAAGATGAGGATCTTATCGTTGTAAACAAAGTCGCGGGCATGGTTGTCCACCCGGCTTCAGGTAACTACACCGGCACATTGGTGAATGCCTTGCTGCATCATTGTCCTGAACTTGAAAAGTTACCACGGGCAGGGATTGTTCATCGCCTGGATAAGGATACCAGTGGTTTACTGGTTGTCGCCCGAAATTTTAAGAGTCACCAATCCCTGGTGGAGCAGATCCAGGATCGTGAGGTTAACAGGGAATACCAGGCTGTGATTGCCGGTTTACTCACTGCGGGAGGTACCGTAGATGTCCCTCTGGGTCGCCATCCGGTGCACAGGACCAAAATGGCGGTGGTGGCAGAAGAAAGTGGTAAAAATGCTGTCACCCATTACAGCATACTGAAAAAATACAGGGCGCACAGCCACTTGCTGGTTAAACTGGAAACAGGACGAACTCATCAGATTCGGGTACATATGGCACATCTGGGTTTTCCACTGGTGGGTGACCCGGTCTACGGAGGCCGCTTGAAAATTCCCAAGGCGGCCAGTCCTGATCTGATTGCATTCATTAGGGACTTTAAACGTCAGGCATTGCATGCCTGGAAACTGGGACTGACACATCCTGAAACCGGAGAATATATGACGTTGCAAGCTGAATTGCCTCAGGATATGCAAAACCTGCTACAGGCTTTGGAGCAGGATGATGAAGCATAAAAACACCAGTAGCAGCAGTCTGATTCAGGCTGACTGGCAAGCACCGAAACATATAAGGGCATTTGTAACAGGCAAAAATAACAATAAAGAAAACCTTCTGAACGACTTTCCGGTGCAATGGCTGGAACAGGTTCATGGCAGTGAGGTCTACCAGTTATCCAGCTACAAAGTTGCCAGCACGCCACAGGCCGACGCCATTTATACCCGCTTGCCGGAAATTGTATGCGGCATTAATACAGCGGATTGCTTGCCGGCTTTTTTTACTGACATCAAGGGCACGGAAATAGCGATTGCGCATGCCGGCTGGCGAGGACTGGCAGCCGGTATACTGGAAAACACCGTCAAGTGTTTTCAGGCTCCGGCCGATCAGATTCTGGTCTGGTTTGGTCCAGCCATTGGCCCCTGCCATTTTGAAGTAGGGGAAGAAGTTAGGGAAATTTTTCTTGATGCTGCCAGTGAACATAAT
>JAYPJO010000323.1:0-1974 GCA_038128465.1 Gammaproteobacteria bacterium | reverse complement strand
TTTGCGCTCATCATCTTCACTGATTTCCTTTTCTTTGAGCAAATCCTTTACATGTTGATTTGCATCTCGACGGATATTACGTAAAGCAACTCTGGCATTCTCAGCTTCCTGCCTTGCCTGTCGCGTATACTCCTTGCGGGTCTCTTCAGTCAGAGCTGGCATTGGCACCCTGATTACGTCACCATTATTGGAAGGATTCAGCCCCAGATCAGAAGTCATGATTGCTTTCTCCACCGGTGCCAGCATATTTTTTTCCCAGGGTGTTATTAGCAAAGATCGTCCGTCCTCTACACTAACATTGGCAACCTGCTGAATAGGAGTCTCTGCACCGTAGTAATCGACAAGAATATTATCCAGAATATTGGGGTGCGCCCGACCGGTTCTGATTTTATTGAAGGCAGCATCAAGACTTACCAAACTTTTTTCCATTCTTTCTTCTGCATCTAGCAAGATTTCATCAATCATCAGAATACCTCTGTGTTTTTAGTGGAGCTGTTCGATAACTCAGGCACCCGCCTCTATCAATGTGCCTTCTTCTTCTCCGACCATGATATTGAACAAGGCTTTTTTCTTGTTCATATCAAAAACTCTTACCGGCAGATCATGATCCCTACACAGACAAATTGCTGTTAAATCCATCACACCCAGCTTCTTATCCAGCACTTCATCAAACGTCAGCCGTTCATACTTGATGGCGTCATCATGCTTAACAGGGTCTGCAGAATAAACACCATCAACTTTTGTTGCTTTGAGTACCAGATTTGCATCAATTTCAATGCCACGCAAACAGGCAGCTGAATCTGTGGTAAAAAATGGATTGCCGGTACCAGCGGAAAATATCACTACATCACCGGCTCTTAAATGTCTGATAGCTGTGCGCCGGTCATAATGCTCAACCACACCACTCATGGGGATTGCAGACATCACCCGGCTAGGAATATTTGCTCTTTCCAGAGCGTCCCGCATTGCCAGTGCATTCATCACTGTAGCCAGCATTCCCATATGATCACCGGTAACTCTTTCCATGCCTGCGGCATGTAACGCAGCACCACGAAACAGATTGCCGCCACCAATAACCATGCCAACCTGAACACCAATTTCCACCAACTGACCGATTTCCAGTGCCATACGATCCAGCACTTTCGGATCAATACCAAATTCTGCACTTCCTGTTAGCGCTTCACCGCTAAGCTTTAACAGTATCCTGTCATATGTGCGTATTTTGGTGCTCATACCATATTACTTTTTATTGAGTATCTTCCGGATTTTTTTCACTGTCTTTCAGTTGTTCTGCAACTTCAGCGGCAAAATCAACTTGTTCAACTTCGATGCCTTCACCAACTTCATAACGGGTAAAACTGATGATTTCGGCATTACCATCTTTAACCAGCTTGCCAATCTTAATATCCGGATCCTTAACAAAAGCCTGCTCAGTCAAAGTCACTTCCTCAACAAATTTTCTGAGCCGGCCACTGACCATTTTCTCAACGATATCAGCAGGTTTACCACTTTCAGCAGCCTGAGCAGTATAAATTTCACTTTCCTTGCTCAGCACTTCTGCTGACACTTCTTCAGCATTGACTACCATGGGATTTACCGCAGCAACATGCATGGCAACATCTTTTGCCAGTGCTTCATCACCACCCCGCAAGCTAACCATAACTGCAATTTTATTGTTGGAGTGCACGTAGGAACCGACTGTCAGGCCTTCTTCATTTGCTACGGCAACACGTCTTACCGTGATATTTTCACCGATTTTTTGTACCAGACCCAGACGGGCATCTTCCAGGGCACCGTCCATCAGTTTACTGACATCAGCTTCCTTGGAATCATAGGCTGCATCCAGAACCTGCTTGGCAAATACGCCGAAATTTTCTTCCTTGGCAGCAAAATCTGTTTCACTGTTCACCTCAACCATAACGCCTGAACTGTTATCACTGGCCACTTTAACCAGGACGATACCTTCAGCTGCTG
>JAYPJO010000322.1:0-1993 GCA_038128465.1 Gammaproteobacteria bacterium | reverse complement strand
AGTATTTCTGAAATAAAAATAGTTACAGCAGCCTTTGTCATTATTGGTAATGAACTAACTCGAATCGTGGATAATGATCCGCTGGTGGTAAATACCTATATTTCTCAAAATGACATTGAGTATCTGGCTCTGGGTGTTCAAGCCAAAATTCAGATGGTCAATGGCCGCGAGCGTACCGGACTGATACGATTTATTTCGCCACGGGCCAATGAAGCCACACGCACATTCAGGGTAGAAATTGCGGTTAGCAACACCGAAGGCTTGCGAGCCGGTAGCAGTGTTACAGCCAGAATCCCCAGGGAACAAGTCATGGCACATTATATTTCTGCCGGCCTGTTGGCATTGAACGAAGCCGGTGATATTGGTGTTAACCCGAAGGGCAGGGTTAATTTTTATCCTGTCACAATAGAATCATCTGATGTCGATGGTATGTGGGTCAGTGGCTTGCCGGAATTTGCCCGGGTCATAACCCTTGGACAGGGCTTTGCTCCCATTGGGGAAGTGGTCAGGATTACCCAGGCTGTAAAAAACCATGAACATGAATCTGGCTATGAGCAGATTGGAATCTAGGTCATCAGACTATTTAGGACATTATTTAGGACATAAAGAACCATGCATACCTTAATTAATGCGGCTTTTTCCAGACCCAAAGTTGTCATTTTACTGTTAGTGACTATTCTGGCTGCAGGACTCGTTTCATATTCAACAATTCCCAAGGAGTCTAATCCGGATATTGCGATTCCTTTTGTTTATGTCTCGATGGTACATGAGGGAATATCACCGGAAGATGCCGAGCGCCTGCTGGTGTTGCCAATGGAGCAGGAACTGCAAAGTCTGGAAGGTATCAATGAAATGACCGCAACTGCCTCAGAAGGTCATGCATCTGTAACCATAGAATTTGATGCCGGTTATGATATTGATGATGCCCTGCTGGATGTGAGAGAAGGGGTAGACAGGGCTAGAGCAGAGTTACCACCCGAAACTCTGGAACCAACCGTGAATGAAATAAACCTGTCTGAGTTTCCTGTGCTGTCAGTGTCATTGTCAGGCAGAATTTCAGAACGTACTCTGATAACCATTGCGCGGGATCTGCAGGACAGAATTGAAGGTTTGCCTGATGTGCTTGAGGTCAACATAGGTGGTGACCGTGAGGAAATGCTGGAAGTGGTTATTGACCCTTCAATACTGGATGCCTATCAATTATCTTTTCTCGATATCTCCAATCTGGTTGCCAATAACAATCAGTTGATAGCTGCCGGGGCGCTCGATAGTGGTTCGGGCAGACTGGTGCTGAAAGTTCCGGGTGTTATTTCAGAATTAAGTGACATTATGAACATGCCGGTCAAAGTGCTTGATGACAGAGTTGTGACTTTTCAGGAAGTTGCCAGCATCAGGCGGACTTATAAAGACCCGGAAAGCTTCGCCAGGATTAACGGCCAGAATGCTGTAGTGTTGGAAATATCCAAGCGTACGGGTTCCAACATCATTGAAACTATTGAAAGTGCAAGGGAACTGATCGAACAGAGCCGGGTTGCCTGGCCTGCGAGCATTGAAGTGACTTATTTGCTGGATGAATCTCAAGCGATAAGAGACTGGTTAAGTGATCTGGAGAATAACGTCATTACTGCCATTATTCTGGTTATGATCATCGTTGTTGCTGCTCTGGGTTTCAGACCGGCTTTACTGGTAGGCTTATCCATTCCAGGTTCTTTCCTTGCCGGGATTTTAATCATCAATGTCATGGGTTTGACGCTGAACATGATTGTCTTGTTCAGTCTCATCCTGGTGGTTGGCATGCTGGTCGATGGTGCAATTATCACTATTGAGCTTGCTGAAAGGCTCCGTTCAGAAGGCATGGTCAAAAAAGAGGCCTTCGCGACTGCTGCCAAGCGCATGTCATGGCCGGTCATCGCTTCAACTGCGACCACATTATCTGTGTTTTTGCCCCTCTTATTCTGGCCCGGTATGGTAGGTGAATTCATGAGTTATTTGC
>JAYPJO010000321.1:0-2025 GCA_038128465.1 Gammaproteobacteria bacterium | reverse complement strand
AACTTCAATCAGCGACAGATCAGAGCCAATGTGGATCTGCCGATTTCACAAAACTTCCTGACCAAGATTTCCTATTTCACCAATCAGAAAGATGGTTATGTGCAAAGCGGTAATGCTCAAATTCAGCATGGTGATGAAAATGATACTGTTGTGCGTTTTGATGCACTGTGGCATGCCAGCAATGATGTCGATGTCCGCTTTGACTTCACCAATACGGTAAGAAATCCGAACCACCCGAATGCTGACGTACTGTACGACGTAAATGACGCACAGGCATTTGCTAGACAGATGCAGGCTATCCCGGGTGTTAATTTTACTGATGCAACACAGGCATTTGGCGGTCGTGAAGAGTATCGCAATACTTCGACTTTCTCCGGCCCAGGCTGGGATTACAATGCCATGTCCTATAATTTGACCATTAACTGGGCAATCAGTGACACCCTGTCATTACGTTCTATAACTGGTTTTAGGCAATATGACAGTTATGCTTTGGCCGATCTGGATGCTACCGAGTATCAGTTCTTTGAAATTTTTACCGGCGTCCAGGCTGATGAGGCCAGTCAGGAAATTCAATTGTTAAGTGATGGCGACAGGCTCGACTGGGTTTTAGGTTTCTATGCGAACGATGTAGAGCTGCTTAATCGTCGTTTTGACTGGCAGTTTATGCCGGTTGCCGATGCGACTGGCAATTTGGTCCCACTGGTTTATCCTGGCGGACCGCTTGCTGGGCAGCCATTCAGACAACGTAACCAGATCACTGAAAATAACCGTGAAGATACTTCTGTCTTTTTCGAGGTTAACTACGATCTTACAGATCAATTCAGACTGAATGTTGGTGGTCGTTATTCGGAAGAAGAGTTTAACGGTGGTGGCTGGGCAGCAGCAGATCCGTTGCCAACCTGGCCAAACACTTCTTTCTCATTCAACAAAGGAGCTTTAAACACTCCTCCTGAAGCTAGAGACGCCAACTTCTATTCTTTTACGCCTCGTGTTTCTCTGGATTATACAGTTAGTGATGACATTATGGCCTATGTATCCTATTCAGAAGGTTACAATGGTGGTGGTATAAACACTAACCCTCTTCCCCTTGGTCCTGGCGGATCTAATGTATATACAACTTTTACAGGTGAACGTCTGATCCAGATGGAAATTGGTGTTCGCTCCATGCTGTTTGATAACTCCTTACGTCTGAATGCTTCATATTTCGACGGAACCTGGGAAGATATACAGGTTGGAGAGGCGATCGTACCTGGTCAGATCACACAGCAAAATGCCGGTGAAGCTGAAATTGAAGGCTTTGAGTTTGATGCTCTCTGGTTACCTACTGATAACCTGACTTTCAATATTGCAGCTGGCTGGTTGGATACTGCCTATACCAATGTTGGTTCTGCAACCACTATCGGCTTGAATTCAAAATTTGCTTTTGCTCCAGATTTTCAGGCTTCTGTGGGAGCACAGTATGACTGGAATCAGTCTAGTGGTGCGGTTATGTCTTACAGGCTGGATTATGGCTGGACAAGTGACTATGTAACGATTCAGGATATTCGTTTACAGAAAATTCAACCACAGTATGGCCTCCTGAGTGGTCGTATGACTTACCGACCTGCAAATGGAAACTGGAGTGTTGCTATCTGGGGTAGAAACCTGGCTAGCGAGTGGTACCAGCAGGGTGGTTTTGGTGCATTCCTGGGTGGTGTTGACCAGGGTATTGTTGCCAGACCACGCGAGGGTGGTCTGACTGTAAACATGGAGTTCTAATATATCCCTCAAAGCCGATTTCCTGTTGACCAGCATCGGATTTAAATAACGAAAACTGACCCAGCTTCTGGCTGGGTCAGTTTTTTTTGGTCATTAAAAAAATTACTGGATGCAATCAGAAATCATCAGAATTATTGCGAATATTTTGTGAGTAATGAGTAACAGATTTATAAAGTGAAATTTAGAATGTAAATCAGGTATGCAAAAATGAAATGGTGCGGACGGAGAGTAAAATTTCCTCCTCAGGGCACCAAAGTCTTCATAACC
>JAYPJO010000320.1:0-2029 GCA_038128465.1 Gammaproteobacteria bacterium | reverse complement strand
CTTCGAATCAATAACATTACAAAGATAGTCAGAAGACGTCATCTGAACTCATATCCAAGCAATTCTGGATAACCTGCCAAACAGGCATTTAATATTTATTTATCTGATGATTCTTCAATATTTTCAGCCAGTTCAATAAAAATTTGTGCATACTCGGCACTATCCAGCTGTGCCATTGCAAAATGCCCGCCTCCGGACAGGCCTCGGTCCGGAAAATAGACCCCCGAAACATCCACCCCTGCCTGTCTCCAGGCTGCCAATTCACAATTTATGTTTCCCATTTCGCCGCTGGACTCATCAAGTACACCAAGTTGACCCAGAACCTGTAGGCCATATTCGGTTGCGGCCAGTACTACAGGAATTCCATCATAATTGACGAGCTGACCTGGATTTTCTCCCTGCATCAGGCAGCCATTACGTTCTACAGGTGAGAAATTCGCTGGCAGTGGCGGCTCAGTTTGCCAGTTAGTTATTGCCGGTGAAGCACCGGCCATGGATATCAGCGGGTTTCCCCCGGCTGGTTCAAAGGCAATAATGCCAACGACATTTTCAGCATTAAGGTCAGGTACACGAAAAGTACTGCCGCCACCTGCAGAATGTGCAATCAGGATAGCCGGGCCAATCTCATCCAGTAGTGATGAAATAGTCTCAGCAGCAACCGCATCACCACAGTATGGAGCCGTTGTTGAGCTGGCAGCCCAGCCAATGACTGTATCATTGGTCATGTTTGGTTCTCCGCCCGGCCACAGGTCTGCATCAGATGTCGAGAGTATTGAAACAAGCTCTGTATTGGCAAAGCCACCCACTGACATGACGTCAGCGGCACAAGTCGGGTTGCTTTGCGAACGGCCATGACCTGGTCGGTCAACTACATAAACATCCCAGCCATCTGCAACGAAATAATCAACCCAGCCGTCACGACCATCTGGCGTTTCCAGCCAGTCTGTACCCTGACCACCACCACCGTGAATCATAACGATGGGATAGTCATGTTGCGGGTTAGCAGGCAGCATATAATGGACAAACATCGAGTTAAGTACATTCAGTGAGCCATTATCATTCTGCTCAGTTGTATGCCCTATATAGCGATAACCAATATCCCTGAGTACCAGCTGGCCAGCTTCGCCGCCGGCATAAGCAGACCCGGCTATAATTAAAGTACAAAGTATTGCTGTGGAAATCAGTCGTGAAATTATTTTGTGCATATGCTCGCCTCTAGAATCTTAATTCAGATTGAAATAATGGATATTTTTAGCAGGATAAAACCTGACTTTATTCTTCCTGCCAGGCCCAGACGAAACCATCCCGGTTGGGCATTTCCACGGCGGGTAAGGTTTGTGCATTCATTACCATGTCTTCATCAATTATGCCGTTCATTTCCAGCAGGAAGGCAGTCAGCGCATAGACTTCATTGTCCGACAGACTGCCCGGCAACTGGAACGGCATGGCGCGCCTGATGTAATCAAATACGGTGGTGGCATAGGGCCAGTAGCTGCCAACTGTTTTTACAAAATTATCAGTATCCAGAGAACCGTGACCGCCAACAAGTCTGTCGTTTGTCATGCCCTCGCCTTCTGAACCATGACAGGCTGCACACAGTGTTGCATAAACCCTTGCACCTTCTGCCACTGTCCCTGAACCCGGAGGTAAACCTTCCCCATCAGGAGCAATACTGACATCCCAACCGGCTACCTGCTCAGGCGTAGCCGGAACACCAAGACCCGGACCTTCCTGGGCAACAACCAGTGGACTCAATAATAAAAGACAGATTGAAAACTTAGACATAGGCATTGCTCACCTCCCCGTTAGCACTTATCTGCCAGGTCTGTATGGTATGGTTGTGATTATTAGCCCTGTCACCTCGTGCGCTAAAATAGGCAGCACGGGTTGGCTGCACTGCTCCGCTTTCGTCATAAGCCCTGCTTTGCAATAAAGCCTGCTGACCATTCCAGCGCCAGGGTATACGGAAACGGGTTAAAGCCTTGGAAAGCACAGGCTCGGTCAGTTCTGCCTCAGCCCAGCTCTGGCC
>JAYPJO010000319.1:0-2030 GCA_038128465.1 Gammaproteobacteria bacterium | reverse complement strand
GGCTATATCAGCCTTACCTTCCAGCATGGCCAGTTCCAGCTCTTTTATGAACAGACCCTTACCACCAATTTTCGCCAGGGGTGAATCCAGAATTTTATCCCCCCGGGTTGTCATGGGCAGCAGTTCAACTGACAGGTCAGGATGAATGGCAGTCAGTTTTGCTTTTACATATTCTGCCTGCCACATTGCCAGCGGGCTTTGTCTGGTTGCAATGCGAATTAACTCTTTCTTCATATCAGCCTCATTCTACTTCATCCGATGCCTTAAACCAGCTTCTATATCACTCAATCCTCTGATATTGCTATAATTCGCGCCCATTGTTCTTGAGAAACACATATTTTTTTATGAGCAGCCAGGATAAAGACAAAAGCAAATTGTGGGGCGGCAGGTTTGCTGAAGCTACAGATGCTTTTGTGCAAAGGTTTACCGCTTCAGTTGAATTCGACGAGCGTTTATATAAAGCCGATATCGAAGGTTCAATTGCCCATGCCACCATGCTGGAAAAGGCAGGCTTGCTTACGGCTGCAGAACTGGCACAAATCATTGAAGGCCTACAAGCTATTCAAGCTGATATAGAAGCAGGAAATTTTGACTGGTCAGTTGAACTGGAAGATGTTCATATGAATATCGAAGCAGCCTTGACAGCAAAAATTGGTGATACCGGCAAGAAATTACATACCGGCCGCTCCAGAAATGATCAGGTTGCCACTGATATCAGACTCTATGTGCGAACTGAAATAGATCAGGTCAGCCAGCTTGTCAGAGCCTTGCAGTCAGGCATACTGGATTTGGCAGAGTCCAACATTGATACCATTATGCCTGGCTTTACCCATTTGCAGACTGCACAGCCTATTAGCTTTGGCCATCACCTGATGGCCTGGTTTGAAATGTTGCAGCGCGATTATGAGCGTTTGCAGGATTGCAGAAAAAGAGTCAATGTCTCACCGCTGGGTGCTGCGGCGCTGGCCGGAACCACCTACCCGATCGACAGGGATCTGACAGCTGCATTGCTGGGATTTGACCGTCCGTCGAACAACTCACTGGATTCAGTTAGTGACCGTGATTTTGCTATCGAGCTTGCCGCTGCTGCCAGTCTGGTCATGATGCACCTGTCACGATTTTCAGAGGAACTGATTCTCTGGACATCATCACAGTTTGACTTCATTGAACTGCCGGACAGATTTTGCACCGGCTCTTCCATCATGCCACAAAAGAAAAATCCTGATGTCCCGGAGCTGGTCCGAGGTAAATCCGGCAGGGTTTTTGGTGACCTCTTGTCTCTGCTCACTCTGATGAAAGCCCAGCCACTGGCCTATAACAAGGATAATCAGGAAGACAAAGAGCCACTGTTCGATACGCTGGATACACTTAAAGACTGCCTTGCCGCTTATGCTGATATGGTGCCAGCCATAAAAGCCAATAAAGCTCAGATGCAGGCAGCTGCAGCCCAGGGGTTTGCCACGGCAACGGATCTTGCTGATTACCTGGTAAAAAAAGGCATGCCATTTCGGGATGCACATGAAGTTGTCGGCAAAACAGTAGCTTATTGTATTCAGGAAGAAAAAGAGCTGGGCAAATTGACACTGAATGAACTGCAACAGTTCTCTGACATTATTGATGATGATGTATTCGGGGTCTTGACCCTGGAGGGATCCGTCAACGCCCGTAATCATATCGGCGGAACTGCACCTGCCCAGGTTCTGCAGGCTATAAGCAAAGCCAGGTCTTTGTTAGCCCAGGGAAGCTCTGATTAAGTCCCATTTCTAACATTTATCGCTAGACGCTGCATTTACGGGCGTTTATTCTTGGATACAGCAGTTTTCAATTATCCCACTCGGAGGGCTTATGAGCATCACGAGCATCATCATTCTGGTTATTGTGGCGGTCATCATATTTATGGCGATTGCTATCTTTAACAAGCTGGTTACCCTGAAAAACCGATTTGAAAATGCCTTTTCCCAGATAGAAGTGCAACTAAAACGTCGTTATGACCTGATCCCAAACCTGGTGGAAACAGCTAAGGCCTATAT
>JAYPJO010000318.1:0-2052 GCA_038128465.1 Gammaproteobacteria bacterium | reverse complement strand
GTCCCGGGCTTACTGAAAAGCCAAGCGTCGCATCAAAAAACGGCATGGGGATAATGGGCTGTCCGTTAAAAGGATTGACGACAGTATGCTGGTCATTGAATGTCTGCAGCTCGAAGATTTTGCCATCAGTATCAGCATCGCCGGTAATCATATAGGCAAGCTGGGAAGCTATCGCGAGGAAGCCCCCGCCATTGTAGCGAATATCAAGCACCAGATCAGACAGGCCTTCAGCCTCAAAATCGGTAAAAACATCCCGCAGTTGCTGTTCAGCGGTTGCAATATGATCATTGAATACCAGGTAACCTACCTTGCCGCTGGCCGTTGTCTTCACATCGGAAATCAAAACTGGTGATGAGATGATATTGTCAGATGTCATACTGAAACTACTGTTACCTGCATCACCCGGATGCAGCATGACAAAATCATGGGATTCTCCACTGCTGGCAGGAGACAATGCTGCATCAAATGCGTCAAAATCCGACTGGGTATTTCCATTAATAAAATCAGCACCATCCAGTTCTATTATTCTGCTGCCTCTGCGGACGCCGGCAATGAATGCCGGTGAACCTGGTTCAACAAAACGAACATAAAGCTCCCTCGGTGGAGACGGATTGATTGCAATCAGGGACATGCCATAACCGGTGCTGACGCCTGACTGTGACAACTGCTGCCATTCTTCAGTATTCAACGTAAAATGAAACTGATCGCGTGGTGCCCCGGATGGGGTTACAGCAGCGGTTTTTAATTCATCAAAATATACCAGCTTGTCATCAAAATCTGCCGGATCCTGGTCAGAGACTTCGTCATACCAGAGATAAAAATCATGCGTCCAGGATCGCATCCAGTGTTTTTCAAACAGTTCACTGCCCAGCATGTCAGCCGTACCCGGCCGGGGATTTTCACAATAGGATTCAAATTCTGTGGACGTTTCAAAAATTCCGGTGACATATACCGGGTCAGCAGGCGGCGTTGGATCAGGATTAACGGCTGCCGGCTGCTGTGATGCCAGTGCTGCTGGTGCTGCTCCCCCTCCACCGCCGCAGGCAGTCAGTAAAAGACAGCCTGCCAGCAACAGTAGCAAAGGAAACTTGCCTGGTAGGATCCTGAATTTACACACCTTAAGAAATTGTTCTCAACTAAATTAAGCCAATCACCCACATCACACAAACAGTTAAAAAAGACGCCAGACCACCAACCAGTGTGGCGCCGCCATAACTGAACACGGCATCCGGCACACTGAGCCTGGATAACGAGGTGCACACCCAGAAGTAACTGCTGTTTACATACTTGATGATGACAGAACCACTTGCTCCCGCCAGCATAGCTGCTTCGGGAGACAGCCCCAGTGTTCCCAGCATCGGTGCCACCAGTGAAGCTGCAGTTATAACGCCTACGGTAGTAGAACCCGTGATCATGTTGCCAATAATGCCGATTACAAATGGCAGCATAATGGTCGGCAAGCCGTAATCAGTAAATACAGATGCGATAAAATCCACTGCAGGTGTTCCCCGCAGAATTGCACTCAATGAACCTCCCAGCCCGGTAACCACCAGTATCATTGCTGAGGTTTTTAAGGCATTTTCAACCCAGGCATCTTTGGCCTTCTCCCTGTCATCCTTACTTTTGATATTACGGTAAGCCAGCCAGACACCAACAGACAGGGCAATTACCGGCCAGCCCAGATAGGCAAAAACGGTTCGCAGAATATGCCCCTCGTCGAAAACCAGGGACACCACACTCTGAGTGCCGATTAGAATAATGGGAATAATAATTGGCATGTAGGAACTCAGCGTGCCAGGCAATTCCGCCGGGCCATCTTCATCGAGGTCATCAATGGATACACCTTCAAACTCATCACTGGCCTGCGTGTTGATACGTGGTCCGGCAACAAAAGCCCCCCATGCCCAACCTGCAATTGAGCCAAATAAACAGGCTATAGCGCCAAAAATGATGGTTCTGCCAATATCAGCACCGACGATAGCCGCAGCTGCCAGCGGCCCCGGTGTCGGCGGCACAATGGCATGGGTTAACTGCAGGGCGCCTACCAGCCCC
>JAYPJO010000317.1:0-2057 GCA_038128465.1 Gammaproteobacteria bacterium | reverse complement strand
GCGTGACACAATACATGGGCGGCCTGTCAAAAATACTACAGCACTGGCCAATCCGGAATGTCTTGCCCAGTTTGAAAATATCGATGCATTAAGTAATTAAAGAGCAAGGAATAATCTAATGGTAGTCATAGCAGGCGCATTGAGAACGCCAATTGGAAAATTTGGTGGAGCACTGGCTTCAGTACCGGCGCCCGACCTGGGCGCTATCGTGATCAGGGCACTGTTGGGGCAATCGGGATGCGATCCTTCATCTGTCGATGAAGTCATAATGGGCAATATCCTACAGGCAGGACTGGGTCAGGGACCGGCAAGACAGGCTGCCCGTAATGCTGGCCTGCCTGACGCTGTTCCTGCGACTACTATCAACATGCTGTGTGGTTCCGGCTTGAAAGCTGTGACCCTTGGAATGGCACTGATTGAAAGCGGGCAGGCGGAAGTAGTGGTGGCCGGAGGGATGGAAAACATGAGTGCAGCCCCTTATTTGCTCCCCAAAGGCCGGTGGGGTTACAAGATGGGTGATGGTGCAGTAGTAGACAGCATGACCAATGATGCTTTGATTGATGCCTTTGATGGGTGTCACATGGGGATAACGGCAGAACGCCTGGCGGAAAAATATGGGATCAGCCGCAAGGAGCAGGATTCTTTTGCTGCAAAGAGCCAACAGAAAGCGCAACAAGCACTGGAGCGCCATGTGTTTAGTGATGAAATTGTTCCTGTTGAGGTCAAAGACCGAAAAGGAAAAGTCGATGTTGTTGATAACGATGAATACCCCAGGCCTGATGTTACCGAGGAAAGTATTTCGGGGCTGGC
The DNA here is from genome assembly GCA_038128465.1 of Gammaproteobacteria bacterium. Lineage (GTDB taxonomy): Bacteria > Pseudomonadota > Gammaproteobacteria > Pseudomonadales > Pseudohongiellaceae > UBA5109. The sequence continues at coordinate 1,247 of JAYPJO010000317.1, read as the reverse complement.
GCCTGCCTTTAAAGAAGATGGAACAGTTACGGCTGCCAATGCATCCGGTATCAACGACGCGGCTGCCGCTTTGCTGTTAATGTCCGAGAAAAAAGCGAAAACACTAGGCATTAGCCCTATAGGCACTTTGGTTTCTGGTGCCTCTACAGGGGTTGATCCTGCAATCATGGGCATAGGCCCTGTGAGTGCCGTACAAAAAGCGCTTTCAGAAGCTAACCTGACTCTTGACCAGGTTAACCTGGTTGAACTCAACGAAGCCTTTGCCGCCCAGTCACTGGCGGTGTGCAAGGAGCTGGGCCTCAATCCAGATATTGTTAATGTGAATGGCGGAGCCATTGCGCTCGGACACCCGGTAGGAGCCAGTGGAGCGCGCATTTTGGTGTCCTTAATTCATGAAATGATTAAACGTGATTTTAAATATGGACTTGCTTCACTTTGTGTTGGTGGCGGTATGGGTGTGGCGGCTGTAATAGGAAGGTAAAAGTGATTCGCCGAATGAATCTGATTGAAGGGCATAAACAAATCACTCCTGCTGCGGGTATGCCAGTCTGGGATGTAGACCCTTACGATGAAAACATCCTGCGTGATCCAAATGACTATTACACAAAACTGCGTAACCTCGGTGATGTTGTTTATATCCCGAGATACAGTGTATTGGCTGTTGGCAGGTATGAAATAACGCATAATGTCTTCAGTGATTACCAAAATTTCGTTTCTTCCCGTGGTGTCGGGCTCAATGATTTCGCACTTGGTAAACCCTGGCGTCAACCCTCCATTATTCTGGAGGTAGACCCTCCTGAACATACCCGAACCAGAAAGGTTATGGCTCGGGCACTGTCTCCAAAAATAATGCGAACTTTAGGCAACCTTTTCCGGGAAGCCGCTGAGAAAGTGGTAGACGACATTATTGCTTTGGGGTCTATTGAGGCTATTTCCGAGTTAGCTGAGATTTATCCGACGATCGTTTTTCCCAAGGCGGTGGGAATGAAAGATGTCAATCCCCGCTACCTTGTTGACTATGGGGCCATGGTGTTCAATGCCGCAGGGCCTGATAACGACCTGCGCCGCCAAGCTATGACTAATGCAGGTGAGATCGTTCCCTGGATTACCAGTGCCTGTGCACGCGATCGTCTAACAGACGATGGCCTAGGAGCGATGGTGTATGAGGATGCAGATAATGGAGAAATTTCTCACGAAGAAGCAGCCATGCTGGTGAGATCATTTCTTTCAGCCGGTGTGGATACTAC
>JAYPJO010000316.1:278-2065 GCA_038128465.1 Gammaproteobacteria bacterium | reverse complement strand
AGGTCTTGAAAACGAGTTGGATGTTGTAGAAGGTATGCAGTTCGACCGTGGTTATCTCTCTCCCTATTTTGTTAACAATCAGGACAACATGACTGTTGAGCTGGAAGATCCCCTGATTCTGCTGGTTGAGAAAAAAGTCTCAAACATTCGTGAAATGCTGCCATTGCTTGAAGGTGTTGCTAAAGCCGGTCGTCCATTACTGGTTGTGGCAGAAGATGTTGAAGGTGAGGCTCTGGCTACCCTGGTAGTAAATAACATGCGTGGTATTGTTAAAGTTGCTGCCGTTAAAGCGCCTGGTTTTGGTGATCGTCGTAAAGCCATGCTGGCAGACATCTCCATCCTCACCGGTGGTACTGTAATTGCTGAAGAAGTTGGACTTAATCTGGAAGGTGCCACTGTTGAAGATCTTGGTTCTGCCAAACGTGTGATTCTGACCAAAGACAATGCAACCATTATTGATGGTGCTGGCCAAGCTGATGCCATTCAGGCTCGTGTTACCCAGATTCGCGCTCAGATTGAAGAAACTTCTTCTGATTATGATCGTGAAAAATTACAGGAACGTGTTGCCAAACTGGCCGGTGGTGTTGCTGTAATCAAGGTTGGTGCCGGTACTGAAATAGAAATGAAAGAGAAGAAAGCCCGTGTTGAAGATGCCCTGCATGCAACCCGAGCCGCTGTTGAAGAAGGTGTGGTACCCGGTGGTGGTGTTGCCCTGGTTCGTGCCTTACAGCAGATTGAAGAGCTTTCCGGTGACAACGAAGATCAGAATGTTGGTCTGAACATCCTGCAACGAGCCCTGTCTGCGCCACTACGCCAGATTGCGGATAATGCCGGTGACGATGGTTCAGTCGTGCTTGATAAAGTACGTTCAGCTAAAGGTAACGATGGTTATAACGCTGCATCCGGTGAATACGGAGACATGCTGGCTATGGGTATTCTTGATCCAACCAAGGTGACCCGTTCAGCCCTGCAAGCTGCAGGCTCTGTAGCTGGATTGATGATTACTACTGAGGCCATGGTTTCTGATATTCCTGAAGAGAAACCAGCTGCGCCTATGCCTGATATGGGTGGTATGGGTGGTATGGGCGGAATGATGTAATTTGTCTTTTAGTTATTAAAAAAAACCCGCTCTAGAGCGGGTTTTTTTATGGGTGGGGAGTTATTGCGCTCATACTCTTATCGTTAAAGAGATTTTTTATCGGATCACATAGTATTATCTATGCTCACCTCAAAAAAATCTCTTTGCCTCAACAGTATTTCGCTCATAACGCTCCCTATAAGTTGCGGAGCTACTGCGCTCACCTATCCATCGTTAAAATAAAATTCTGTCGGATCACTTACTGTAATATGTAAGCTCACCTCCAGAAATTGATTTTGCCTTGATTAAGTAGCGCTCATAACGCTCCTTAAACTACTTAAGTACCACATTTAATTAGGATTTTTTGTTCTGCATTACTATTATTTAAGCCAGCAGAACTTATACTTTTAGCCTTAAACCAAATATAATGGCGCCTATGAGTACAGAAGACAGAGATTACGACAATTTTTCTATCGTTCCTGAACGGGACGAGCTGGTTACGCACCGGGATAAAAAGCGCGGCAATTCGATGTCTTCCACCGGTAGTGAGCAGTATTTAGCTCAGAGTGGTACCAGTGGTGCAGTGAAATTCATGCTGGCTGTGCTGTTTCTGGGCATGTGCGCCAGTGGTGGTGGAGCTTATTATTTTTATCAGCAGGATCAGCAAGCGCAACTGGCACTGGATCGTTCCAATGATCGCATCGTGCAA
>JAYPJO010000316.1:0-268 GCA_038128465.1 Gammaproteobacteria bacterium | reverse complement strand
GCTGAGCAGTCATCAATGGGCTTGCTTGAAAGAGTGGATTTTAATTTTTCCGAAATTGATAAATTGTGGGCAGCACGTAATGTGTTGCGTGCTGATGTCGGTGGTATAAATTCAACGCTGGAAGATCATGAAGAAAATTTTACTGACATTGAATCAGTGGTAGCTAATCAGGCTGGCATGATTAACCAGCAGGCTGCTTCCCTGGATCAGAGTGAGCAGCTAATTGAGACAATCAGGAACCAGATTAATACACTTAATAATAGTGTCG
>JAYPJO010000315.1:0-2071 GCA_038128465.1 Gammaproteobacteria bacterium | reverse complement strand
TGTCTGCGGCTCGGTAAATTCTGTCATTATGCGGGCAGCAAATTCAGCTTCAGTCAGCCCTATTTCTGATGCCTCCTGTGGTGTAATTCCCGTTATCAGACAGGCCACAGGATCAGGAATCACATCTTGTGCCGGCCGGCAGTAGATAACCAGCGGATCATCGATGATATTCAGCTCTTCATCCGTTCTTATACCGGCAAACTGGCAGGCTCTGTCTTTCCTCGGGTCACTGCCAAAAGTTTCATAGTCATGCCAGTAAATTGAACGATTGTTTACCAATTAAAATTACCTAAGATTTTCAGGATAAGCCGCCTGTGATCCAGTTATCATTTTAACCTATCCGATATTGCTAAAGCTGTAGTTTCAACACAAGAGATTACAGTAAACTCTGCTCATGGAAATACTAATTAAAACATAACTACTGTTAAGGCGAATTGAATGGCACGCAGATCTGACCACAGCAAGGAAGAGATTCAGGCTCTTGCTGTCAAACACGCTCTGAAACTGATCGAAGAAAAAGGGGAAAAAGGTTTTAACGCAAGGGATATAGCCCAGCGAATGGGCTATACGGTAGGTACCCTGTATTATATTTTCAAGGATATGGAAGCCCTACGCTTTCATGTCAGTGCAGCGATACTTGACATGTTTTATACCGAAACAATGGAAGGCCTTAAAAACAAGAAGAACAAGTTAAACTATCATATAAAAAAATACATACAGTTTTCTCAGGACTATCAAAATTTATGGATGTTCCTGTATGGCCTGGATGATATGACCAAAAAAAAAGTCCCTGGTTGGTATCTGGACAAAATACAGACTTTCTACTTACTGTCTGTAGAATCCCTGGCCCCATATGTCAATGATAAAAGAAAAGTTCACCAAGCAGCCCAGACCATTCTGTCTAGTGTCCATGGTATGTGTGTACTGTCAATCAGGGGTAATCGAACCAGGGAAAAAGATTTCGGGCTGGAATCAATGGCCAGGCACATGATCAAGAACTATCTGCGTGGTCTTAATAATCCCTAGAATCAATTTCAGTAATTATTCTATACAGTTTCTGCACAAGTATTTGGGCTGCAGCGAAAATTTGAATCGCCTCAATTTCCTTTACTCATTAATAGTAGTAACATCTGATTTCAATATGTCTTCGACTGTTGGCCTCATTAGTATTCCGATTGCATGAATTTTCAAGGTACTCATATTCTTTCAATAAACCAGTTCAGCAAACAGGATGTTGAACACCTGTTTTCAGTCGCCGACCAGATGCAACCCTATGCAGAGCGTAAATTAAAAACCCGTGTACTTGAAGGAGCCATTCTTGGCTCGTTGTTTTTTGAACCCAGTACACGTACCCGTATCAGTTTTGGTTGTGCTTTCAATTTACTGGGTGGTCAGGTCAGAGAAACAACTGAAATCAAATCCTCGGCGCTGGCCAAGGGTGAATCGCTTTATGATACTGCCCGAGTCATCAGCGGCTATAGCGACATTATAGCCATGCGTCACCCCATGAACGGTTCTGTTGAAGAGTTTTCCAGAGCCAGCAGGGTTCCGGTCATCAATGCAGGCGATGGTTCAGCTGAGCATCCCTCTCAGGCATTGCTGGACCTGTATACAATCAGAAAGGAGTTGAATATTGATGGTGAAATCAGTGACCTTCATATTGCACTGGTTGGAGACCTGAAGTATGGCCGCACAGTACATTCTTTATGCAAATTACTGAAACTTTATAACAAAATAACTTTCACGCTCATTTCTCCTGATGAATTGCGGATGCCAAAAGACATCGTCGATGACCTGCTCAGTGCCGGGCACCAGGTTACTGAAACAGAAGACATGGAAGCGGGACTGCATGACAATCATCTGGTTTATCTGACACGCATACAGGAAGAACGTTTTAAAACGCAGGATGAGGCAAACGTCTATCGCGGCAGATTCAGACTGAACCAGTCTATTTATACTGCACACTGTGAACCCAATACCGTTATCATGCATCCGCTACCCCGTGATTCCCGAGCAGAAGCCAATGAACTGGATAACGATTTAAATCAGCACCCAAGTCTGGCAATATTTC
>JAYPJO010000314.1:815-2106 GCA_038128465.1 Gammaproteobacteria bacterium | reverse complement strand
GTTGACAGGTTGCTCGACTGAACGCACATTGATCGTGGTCAAACGTCTCAGCAAACTGGCGTAGGTTCTATCACCAAGCGGGTAATCAACCGCCCAGTTGGTACCTCCAAGTTGCCAGTTACCGCCACCACCAAACTGGCCACCATAGGAAGGGTACATCAAACGTCCTACAACGAATTCTCCGGGCACCATGTAATCTTCTGGCAGAGCAGCATAGGCATCATTTTCCATACTGCGTAAGACCCGAAATTCCCGCTGGGCAAGAGCAAGACCACTTATACAACAAAGTAGCACTGTCACTAACAGGATGAGAAGACGATTGAGCAGAGATACAGGCATAGCTAAGTTATATCAGATAAAAAGCAATTCAGACAAGGCAGCCTGCAAATTAAGCAGAACATATCATATGTCTGCATTCATTCAGGACAGAAACGACACCTGTATCTGTTTTATATCAGAGTAGCAGATATATTGGTTCAGAATTTTTTAATCTAGACATTACCGATACACACCGCTAAGCTCGCTTGTGTTTATATAATCTTAATAATTCTTAATAGGCCGCTTAAAGGGGAAAGCAGCAAGATGTATGCGGATAAAACAGAGTCTACTGCAACAGCGACCGCCAGCGCCTTTCACCGATTCAACCGTTATGAAATAAAGTATTTTCTGCCTGAGGTTCAGATTCCTGAATTTCGGGAGCATGTGCAAAAACATATGGATGCAGATGCAAATGCACATGATGGTTCCAGACGGATTACCAGTCTTTATTACGATACCGATGATCTGCGTTTTTACTGGGAAAAAATTGAAGGTATACGATTCCGGCGTAAATTGCGCATTCGAGTTTATGGTGAACCTGAAAATGTTACCGATGACAGTATTGTATTTGTTGAAATAAAACAGCGGGTTAACCGGGTTACACAAAAACGCCGTATTCCACTGCCATATGACAAAGCCAGAATATTATGTGATGAAAAAAGAGATCCGGAATATCCTGGTTTACGCCAGGCTTTTGTCAATGAGGTGTTGGCTCTGAATGAACTGGCAAATCTGAAGCCAACGGTTATTACCACCTATCATCGTGAAGCCTATGTGGGTATAGATGCTGACCTTGGTCTGCGGATTACCCTGGATCATAGAGTGCAGGGAAGACACAAGGATTTCGATCTGCGAGTGAGATCAGAGAATAAATTTATCATTCCATCAGAACTTTCGATTATCGAAATCAAAGCCAATGAGCGGGTTCCAACCTGGTTTACTGACCTGGCTGCTAAAATGAGTCTGGATGTTA
>JAYPJO010000314.1:0-805 GCA_038128465.1 Gammaproteobacteria bacterium | reverse complement strand
AAGCAAATCTTGTAGGCATAACAGGCAATCTGCATGCCAGAAATATTCCTGCAGAATCACCAGGAGCCAGGTTTGGCTAACACTTGGAGAAAATGAAATGAATTTTGATGTCGTTGACTTGTCAGGAACTTTCAATACCATGGATATTATCCTGGCTCTTTCCCTGTCATTTATATTATCCACAATTGTGGGGCTGGTTTACCGGGCGACACACCGAAATATTTCATATAGCCAATCCTATGTGCAAACGTTGGTTGTAGTGTGTATGGTGCTTGCCGTGCTTATGCTGGTGGTAGGTTCAAATATTGCCAGGGCCTTTGCATTGGTAGGAGCATTCTCAGTCGTCCGCTTCAGAAATGCCCTTAAAGAAACACGCGATGTGGGTTTTATTTTTCTGGTTATGGCGATTGGTATGGCTACAGGTACGCAATTTTATGCCCTGGCCATCTCAGCAACAATTGCCATTTCAGTCGTTATATTACTGATGACGAAATTAAATGCTTTTGCCAGTAATATTCAACGCCAGGTAGTCAAGGTGCAGGTTCCACCGGATGGTGATTTCGACAAGCTGGTTGAAGATGTACTGATCAAGCTGACCAAAAGTTTCGAGTTGGTGAGTACAGAGACCATTCGCAATGGGGCCTTGATGGAGCTGTTTTATACGGTTGAATTAAATCGTAATGTTGAACCCAGAGAGCTGGTAAATCAGATCAGCGAAGTTAATACAGGGCAACGTGTTACTGTATTAAGTGGATATGACCAGACCGATCTCTGATAAATTGCTAATTCTATAAGGTAGTACTTA
>JAYPJO010000313.1:0-2116 GCA_038128465.1 Gammaproteobacteria bacterium | reverse complement strand
GTAGTCATGATTGGCAGTCTGCTGGCCGGGACAGAAGAAGCACCAGGTGAGGTTGAGCTTTACCAGGGTCGTTCCTACCAAGCTTATCGTGGTATGGGATCAGTAGGGGCGATGTCTAAAACTCACAGCACCAGCGACCGTTATTTCCAGGATATAGAAGCTGGCGCAGCAAAACTGGTTCCGGAAGGTATTGAAGGCCGGGTACCCTATAAAGGGCCAATGACTGAAATTATTTATCAGTTAAAAGGTGGCATACGTGCCAGTATGGGGCTGACTGGCTGTAAGGATATTGAGGAAATGCGGCTGAAGCCGGAGTTTGTGAGGATTACCGGGGCAGGGGTTTCCGAATCCCACGTACATGACGTTAGTATTACTAAAGAAGCCCCTAATTATAGAGTTAGCTAGGGAAGCTACTGCGTTTGCCAATACTTTGTTGAAAAGAAATTTTCTCAGTCACTTACTATAAATGGAAAGCTATTACGCTGGCAGATTCTTCTTTAAAAAAGTGCTCAGTCGGTCACGTATTAAACTATACGCTCCCTCCCTCCGTCCTTTTTTGCCTCAACTCTGCTGCGCTCATAACGCTTTCCTGGGCTGAAAACTTCGATAGATAAAAACTAAGAGCTATCAACTAAATGTCTCAAAACATCCATTCACAAAAGATTTTAATTCTCGATTTCGGTTCACAGTACACCCAGCTGATTGCACGGCGGGTGCGTGAGGCGGGGGTATATTGTGAGATTCACCATTATGATCTGGATGAAGCGGATTTTTCTGATTTTACACCGCAGGGGGTGATTCTTTCCGGCGGGCCGGAGTCAGCCAATATCGTCAATGCGCCGCAGGCACCTGCTTATCTGTTTTCCGCCAATATCCCTATGCTGGGTATCTGTTATGGCATGCAAACCATGGCGCAGCAGTTGGGTGGGCTGGTGGAAAGTTCTGACAAGTCTGAATTTGGTCATGCTGCGATCAGTCTGGAGGGCGACAGTCTGCTTCTGGGAAATCTGGAAAATGCCGTAGAGCAGGATGGTGAAATAAGGCACAACGTATGGATGAGCCATGGTGATAAAGTGACACAATTACCAGAAGGCTTCAGTGTCATAGCATCAACCGAAAGTGCACCGATAGCGGCTATGGCTGATGAAAGCAGGCGTTTTTATGGTATTCAGTTTCATCCAGAGGTTACTCATACCCCGGCTGGGCAGAGCATACTGAACCGCTTTGTTCATGATATCTGTGACTGTGAAGCTCTTTGGACACCGGCCAATATCATAGAGGATGCCATTACCAGCATCCGCAAACAGGTTGGCGATGATCAGGTCTTGCTGGGTCTCTCTGGCGGAGTGGATTCGTCCGTCGTTGCAGCCTTGCTGCATGAGGCGATTGGTGATCAGTTGACCTGCGTGTTTGTTGATAATGGCCTGTTACGCCTGCGCGAGGGTGACCAGGTGATGGAAATGTTTGGTCATCACATGGGCATTAAAGTTGTGCGGGCTGATGCGGAAAATTTGTTTCTGAAAAGGTTGGAAGGCATTGATGATCCGGAACAAAAGCGCAAGATTATTGGTAATACTTTTATTGAGGTATTTGATACCGAGGCCGGTAAGCTGGCTGGTGAGATAAAATGGCTGGCACAGGGCACGATTTATCCGGATGTCATCGAATCGGCCGGCTCCAAACATGCTCATGTCATCAAATCGCACCATAATGTGGGTGGCCTGCCGGAAGAGATGGAACTGGAACTGGTTGAGCCTCTGCGTGAACTGTTCAAGGATGAAGTGCGAAAAATAGGTCTGGCACTGGGTTTACCCTACGACATGGTCTATCGCCATCCATTTCCGGGACCCGGGCTGGGCGTACGCATACTGGGAGAAGTTAAAAAGGAATACTGCGATATCCTGCGTCAGGCAGATGCCATATTCATCGAAGAACTGCATAAGGCAGACTGGTATCACAAGGTCTCCCAGGCCTTTGTCGTGTTCCTGCCGGTAAAATCGGTCGGGGTCGTGGGTGATGCCCGCCGCTATTCATATGTTCTGGCCATCCGTGCCGTTGAAACCATTGACTTCATGACTGCTCGCTGGGCGCATCTGCCTTATGAAATGCTGGAGAC
>JAYPJO010000312.1:0-2123 GCA_038128465.1 Gammaproteobacteria bacterium | reverse complement strand
AACAGCTCTTCAATCTTGAAGCGAATATCCGATTTCACCTGGCGCAAATCCCTTTCCCCAACAGCATCAATCCAGAAATAGACATCAAAGATAAGCGCGTTGTCACCGAAGTCCTCAAAAAATACTTTGGGTGCTGGATCGTCCATGGTATCGGGATGATCATCCGTGGCCTGCATAATAAGGCGCTCTACTTCCCTGACTGGTGAGCCGTACTCCACCCCAACGCGAACGACGCAACGGGTTTTTTTATCAATCAGCGTCCAGTTCACCACGGTCTGTTCTAGCAGTTGGCTGTTAGGCACCAGCAGGTGTACGCCATCTACCCGGCGGATACGCGTGGAACGTGTACTTATAGTCTCAACAGTGCCGTTTACATCACCAATTTCCAGGAAGTCACCAATGCGAATCGGGCGTTCCCACATCAGGATCCAGCCTGAAATAAAGTTGTTAATGATATTTTGTGCACCAAAGCCTACACCAATAGCAATGGCTCCCGAGATAAAGGCAAAGGCTCCAAGGGGTACCTGGAGCAGGTCCAGGATGACCAGGATGACAACGATAAGTACTACGATCACATAGACACGCTGAATCAGCAGTGTCATATCTGGTGGAATATCATGCTTAGCCAAGCGGGCAGTCATGAAGACGTAAAGTTTTTTGAAGACAATCCAGGCAATCAGCAGGAGTATGGGAAAAAACAGCAGCTGCCCTATCGTGTATGGCTGTTCCTTGATGGTAAACACCGTCAGGGACAGTACATTGATGAGATCTTCCATATGCCTGTATACCTTGGTTTTTCATGAATCATAGAAGGCCAAAAACTTTCAGGCAATATATATTTACACTGGCTTGATTCACGTGCGAGGCAAGGCTTTTACCTGCACTGAACCAATTTCCAGGGCCTGCTGATCGGTGTCATAATATTCATCAGTTTTCACGGTGCATGTAGTCATGGCCATCCACTTTTATACCCACAACGACTGTCTTGAACATAATCCCGGTGCCGGCCACCCGGAAAATCCTCAGCGCCTGTCGCGTATTCTTAATGCGCTGGCCACAAGCCCTGTTAACCAGTCACTACAGCTGGTCGAAGCACCTCTTGGAAAATACAAGCAGGTCCTTCTCGCTCACCACGAAACTCACCTGGAGAACGTAAAAGCAACAGCCCCTTCAGATGGTGAAGCCGCCCTGGATGCCGATACGCGCATGTCACCCGGCTCTCTCAACGCAGCATTGCGCGCCATTGGCGCTGCCTGTGAGGGAATCGACTTATTGATGCATGGCAAAGCTGACAATGCGTTCGGCGCCACGCGCCCTCCCGGGCATCATGCCACTCCGCAGCATGCCATGGGCTTTTGCCTGTTTAACCAGGTCGCCATTGCCGCTATTCATGCACAACAGCAGTACAATCTCGACCGTGTCCTAATCATGGATTTTGATGTTCATCACGGCAACGGAACGCAGGACATAGTCAAAGGACGAGATGGAATTTTCTTCATTTCCTCACACCAGAGTACGCTGTATCCCGGTACCGGCCACGAAGCAGAAAACATTGAAAACAACATCATGAACGTGCCCCTGCACGGCGGTACCAGACATGATATGTACAAGGAGATTTTCCAGGAACGCATTATTCCGGCCATTGAGGATTACGCTCCTCAACTGTTGCTCGTGTCCGCCGGGTTTGATGCCCATGCCCAGGATCCACTGGCCGGGCTTGCCTTCACAGATGAAACCTATGCATGGCTGGGTTCCACATTGAAGGGACTGGCGAATAAGCATTGCGACGGCAAAATGCTCTCCGTGCTTGAAGGGGGTTACAACCTGGATGTATTGCCCGGCAGCGTATTTGCCTACCTTGAAGGCATTCTTGGCACCTGATCAGAAATAGTTTCCCCTGCGCTTTCCAAAAATAACGTTTCGTTTGGCGGTTGCATTCCCCGGGCCGGGTGCTAAGCTCTTTATATCTTCGAAGGTCATAGTAACAAGATGGCCGGAAGCTGAAGAAAAATAATTAAAACGAATACTTACTGGGGGCCTCATGAAATATCCTGTCTGGTTTTTTCGTCTGCTTTTTGCCGCGTGGATGATTCCCGCGGGACTCAATCACTTTGTTCAGATCT
>JAYPJO010000311.1:0-2140 GCA_038128465.1 Gammaproteobacteria bacterium | reverse complement strand
GTTTAATTTATCAGGTCAGTTTTTGGTCATTGGCCCTGGTAAATACAGGCACTTGTACATGTTTCACTGACTACAATTTTGCTTATCGGTAAAAGAGGCTCCAGTTTTTTCCATATCCAGCGAGCAAGGTTTTCGCTGGTTGGATTTTCCAGTCCGGTAATGTCATTAAGATAATAATGATCGAGTTGCTTGATAACCGGTTTTACTGTTTTCTTTAAATCTGCAAAATCCATGATCCAGCCGCTCGTTTCACCTGGTGTGCCGGAAATATGTACCTGAACCCGATAAGAATGGCCATGTAAGCGGCCACATTTATGCCCGGGTGTTACGTTTGGCAGCAAATGAGCTGCCTCAAAGGTAAATTCTTTATATATTTCCATGGTTTTAAAGTTGCCAGTATTGCGGCGCAGAGTGTAGCGACTGGCCGGTTTCCTGTACAGGGAAATGCATAAACTTTGTTTAATATTGCTTATAATGCCAGGGAATCAAAAAATCCATGTGATGTGATGTCAATTATGAAGCCAGTAATTCGATTTTTAAGCAGAGCAAAATTGCAACTGTTAAAGGATACGCGTCTGCCTCTGATTCTTGGCTTACTGGCTATGCTGCTGGTTTTATGGATGCATCTCGATGCTCCTCCTGCAATCAGGGGGTTTATTGCCCGTCTAGATAATGTGGTTTACGACCAGCGCTTTGGTCTTTTTACCCCTTCTCGGGGAGAGGGCGAGCACAAAATTGTCATTGTTGATTACGACCAGAAAGCCTCGACGCAGAAGGGCAGTGGCCCTGGTCACGCTTCAAAATAGGTGACATGGTCGAAAAGCTGGCTGATGCGGGGGCTCTGGTGATTGGTTTTGATGTCACTTTTCCGGAACCTGCCAGAAACCTGGCCGCAGAGTTGGAGGAAAGACTGGGTGATCAGAGTCATGAGCTGATCAATAATCTGGAACAGGTGCAGCAAGTACTGGATGCAGACAGTTATTTTGCCGAAAAGCTGGGCTTTACTGATGTTGCACTGGGTATGTCATTTCGCTTTGATGAAGCATTACGTTATGGGCAATTGCCCCCACAAATCACTGAGCTGGATGAGCGCGATGCTGGGTTTTCCACTCTGATTACTGTGCAGGGTTATGAAGCCAATATTCCCATTTTGCAGGATGGTGCCTACGGCGGTGGTTTTTTCGATACCATACCTGATGTTGACGGTATTATTCGCTCAACCCCACTGGTACTGAATTTTCAGAATCAACTTTACCCTTCGCTGTCGTTGGAAATGGCCCGTCTCTATTACTTTGAGGATAATTTTACGATAGCAACAGAAGCCGATGCCCTGGGCAATTTTAGGTCGGTGGTTGGCGTCAATATGGGGCAGATTACTATACCAACCACGCGTGATGGCAGGGTGCTGGTGCCTTTCATCGGGGAATCAAATATGGGAGAGGGTGATACTTTTTCCTATATTTCGGCAACGGATGTGTTGCGGGATAATCTGAGCGATTTTGAAAGAGAACAACTGGAAAATAGCCTGGTGCTGGTTGGAACAACTGCCACTGGGCTTTTTGATTTGCGATCCACGCCTTTAGAAGCAGTCTATCCCGGTGTGGAGGTTCATGCCAATGTATTGAATGCGCTGTTGAATGCTTCTCCCATGGTGACAATTGATGAGTCAGGATCGAGTGAAGATCAGGGATCTGGGAAGTGTGTTTGAACGATTTGATTTTATCCAGGATAACCCCTTTCCGGTCAGGCCAGATTGGGAGAATGCCGCAGTTGCAGCCGCAATTTTTATAATTGGTTTGTTTTTATCCTTGATATATCCACGTCTGGGACCAGCATTGCTGGGACTATCCAGCCTAGCCTTTATGTTGGGCCTGGTGGCGCTGAATTTTAAACTCTGGATAGACTACAAGCTCGATATTTCATTAATCATACTGATTTTTCTGATACTGCTTATCACGGTGGTCAATATGACATACGGATTCCTGAAAGAAGGTATGAACCGGCGCGCCATCAAAGTGATGTTTGGTCAATATGTTCCGCCAGCACATATTGATGCCATGCTGGATGATCCGGATAACTATAATTTTGAAGGTGAAAGTAAAGAGTTCAGCGTGCTGTTTTCGGATATCCGTAGTTTTAC
>JAYPJO010000310.1:1322-2160 GCA_038128465.1 Gammaproteobacteria bacterium | reverse complement strand
CACCAGTTTAATGGCCGGGTAGAAAATTCCGGTGCCGCAAATACATTCCAGACTACAAAGGGCCTTTCAACATCCACATAAGTCTGGTAGTTGTCTCCAACAGGCAAGAACAGTTCGGTTTCTGCAAAGTCCCTGATATCAAGAATAGTACCAAGCTTGTGTTTTAAATCAGGCGAGCTGCGATCATTTGCAATAATATCTTCAATATCTTCGCGTTTACTGAGAATGGTCAACTGGCCGATGATAGCCTGGCTGTAATAGGAAACACTTTCGCAACCTGCCAGTAACAGGCAAAGCACTACAATGACGGCTTTATTCAAGCACTTCAATTTCATACAAATTGGGCCAGAGCTTGCCGGTAACAAAGAGCCTGCCATTGTCAGCGTCCCAGGCAATGCCATTTAAAACGGCATCCAGATTACGACGTGAACTATTTAAACCGGTCAAATCGACACGGCTGGTTACCTCGCCGGTTTCCGGATCAATACGCACTATATAATCCTGATACCAGACATTGGCCCAGATTTCCCCGTTGATATATTCAAGCTCATTCAGGTTGCCGACCGCTCCAAGTTCATCGGTGACCTGAATCCGCCTGACCTCTTCTTGATTTTGCGGATCCAGAAATCTCAGGAAAGAACTGCCATCACTCATAATCAGGTTTTCACCATCATGCGTGAGACCCCAGCCTTCACCCGGAACATAGAAACTGGATTGCTGGGTCATGGTCTCAAGATCATAGACAAAACCGATATTCGACACCCAGGTCAACTGATATATCCTGTCATCAAAAATGGTTATCCCTTCACCAAAGTATCGACGCTCCATGGTCTGGCGC
>JAYPJO010000310.1:0-1312 GCA_038128465.1 Gammaproteobacteria bacterium | reverse complement strand
TTCAACCAGTCTTATCTCTGACTGCCCACGCTGGCCGGTGCCTTCATAGAGTTTGCCACCAACATAAATCAGTCCCTGGGTGAAAGCGTTGGTGTCATGCGGAAAAATATTAACAACTTCCGCCTGATAAACTGGTGCGTCGCCATTGCCCTGGCTGATTGGCAATCCAAAAAACAATGCAAGTGCCAGTATTACCAGCACCAGTGAGACCTGCAGATATCGGGATTGTCTGGAAATTTCTGACATCAAATCAGCCCATCATGGACATGACTGCAGCCGCCAGTACACCCAATGCCAGCAGGGCTGTCGCGGCAAAACCAATAAGGAATCCCTTGGCTCTGGTATCCGGATCTTTGACATAGTTTTTGGCGTAAATAAAACGTCCTATGATAAACAGGGCTCCCAGAACACTGCTGATTTCATAACCAGGCCACCCCTGGGCTTCTGCCAGATTAGGAAACACCAGGTACAAAGGCACAAAAACAATTAATTGCTCAAGTGTGTTCTGGTGTACACGGTAATGTCGTTCAAATTCCGGATGCCCACTCACAGCAGGTGCTTTCACATCATATTTCATTCGGGCACCCCCTACTTTCATGCCCAGACTGATGTATTGCAGCAGAATCAGAACCAGAATTATTGTCATTAGACCCATCATGACCTCCATCTATTTATATGTTTAGGATGATGTGGAAGACTACCATAACTACCGAAATGCGAGAAAATAAAAAACCCGGGATAACCCGGGTTTTTAGTTTGAGAATTGTATCCTGCAGGTTTTACAACTAGTAGGCTTCAATCACTGAAATATCAGTTGCCCCTGCTTCACGAGAAGAGTTCATGATTGTTACCAAGGTATTTGCAGTGGAATCAGCATTAGGCTGAATAACAACCGATGCAACCGGATTCTCTGCACGGGCAGATGCAACCCTGGCGCGCACAGCGGAGATATCCACTCTTTCCTGATTGAAGAATATCTGGTCCCTGGCATCGATCTGGATCAATACATTTTGTGGATCATCCATGCTGGGAGGTGGTGGTGCATTATTGGAATCCTGACCCTGCACATTAAGAGTAGATTCCTTGACAAAAGAGGCTGTGACCACGAAAAAGATCAGCAGGATAAAGACAACGTCCAGCATCGGGGTCAAATCGATGTTGGATTCATCCTTTTTCTTCATCATTGAACTTGCTACTGTTTTCATATCTTACTCAGTAATCTAATTAAGCGAGGCCGCTCAGTATACCAGCTTTGCATAGCCCTGCAAGCCAGACAGAGCTTATAAAAGTCAGAAAGAACAGATAGTGCAAT
>JAYPJO010000309.1:0-2164 GCA_038128465.1 Gammaproteobacteria bacterium | reverse complement strand
GTCTGAGGGGCACTAAGCAATTCCGTTTTTTCTGAAAAATACAAAACCGACAAGTATGTACTATGAAATGGACTGATACGATTGATATAGCCATTGAGCTATCTGAAAAATTCCCCGATGTTGATCCGCAATATGTCAATTTTGTTGATCTGCATCGCTGGGTATGTGAGCTGGATGGGTTTGATGATGATCCAGAACGAAGTGGAGAAAAGGTTCTTGAAGCCATACAGATGGCCTGGCTTCAGGAAGTTTAGCTATTACGCTTGCCAATACTTCGTTAATTGCTGAATCTTGCTCAGTCACTTATTAAGCCTATAAGCTCCTTCACAAGATTCAACAATTGCCTCGTCTTGGCTGCGCTCATCACGCTAAAATCATTATTAAATATACTTGCGGATCTCGCTCTCGCTACATTAGATAAAAAACATTATCCTTTGTTAAATTAAAAAAAATAACTGATCTGAAAGTTCTCCTGATGTCATCAGAATTTTAAATAGCAATTAAAAAGGAAAATAAAAATGAGCCTGTCACTCCATGAAATAGTCGTTCCCAACTTTATTCAAACCCTGAACGCAGTAAGCCAGATTCTTGTCAAGGGAGAAGAATTTGCCAGGGAAAAAGGCGAGACAGCAGATTCTTTGCTTGAACTTGGATTACATGAAACGATGTGGACACTGCGGCCGCAGCTGGTTTCAGTGATGCATCATTCCCTGGGCGCTATCAGAGGTATCCAGAAAGGTGAATTTAATCCGCCAACACCTATGCCGGATCAGAGTTATGCAGATTTTCAACAATTAATTACAGAAACAGTTACAGAAATTACCGCAATACCAGCTGATGAAATAAATGTGTTGGAAGGTAAAGACATGAAATTCAAGGCAGGCAGTTTTGAAATGGGGTTTACGGGAGAAAATTTTTTACTCTCGTTTTCTTTGCCCAATTTTTACTTTCATGCCACTACAACCTATGACATTTTTCGTAAAGAAGGCATGGCCCTGAGCAAGATGGATTACCTGGGCTGTCTCAGGAAGAGTTGATTCCGAATAAGCCATTTCCATTATCCTGTTCCGCTCTTTCTTTTATCAATCTCCCTCCTGAATTGCACACATAATCACAGTTTGCAGTACTGAGCATAATATTGTCCGGAGCTGACCAGTAAAAGTGATCTAAGCAGTTAAAATACATATAAAAAACCGTCAAACAGGCGTATAATGCGCGCTCTTTTATTTTTGACAGAAATTTCATTATTGGGGAGTCCTTGATGGCAGTTGAACGAACTTTATCAATTATTAAACCTGATGCTATTGCCAAGAATGCAATTGGCGAGATTATCAGCCGCTTCGAGAAGGGTGGGCTTAAGGTTGTCGCTGCAAAAATGCTGCAGCTGGATGACGAACTAGCCGGTGGATTTTATGCCGAGCACAAGGAACGCTCTTTTTATGGAGACCTGGTTGCCTTCATGACATCTGGTCCGGTTATTGTGCAGGTGCTGGAAGGTGAAGATGCCATCAGCAGGAATCGGGAACTGATGGGTGCAACCAATCCGGCTGAAGCAGCGCCGGGAACTATTCGTGCGGATTTTGCCAAGTCGATTGATGCCAATGCGGTACATGGTTCAGATTCACCGACTTCTGCAGAAAGAGAAGTGTCTTATTTCTTTAGCGACAAGGAAATCTGTCCACGTAAATTTTAAGACCTGGGGCGACATCCTGTTTACAGGAAACCATTATGCCAACAGAACGCATTAATTTACTTGGTCTGAGTAAATCAAAAATGGAGGCTTTTCTTCTGGAGCTGGGAGAAAAGCCTTTTCGCGCTATACAGGTGATGAAATGGATTCATCAACAGGGTGTAACTGATTTTGATGAAATGACCAACATCAGCAAATCTCTGCGCAGCAGTCTGAAGGAATGTGCAGAGATTAGACCGCCGGTACTCAGAGAATGCTACGAGGCAAATGATGGTTGTTTCAAATGGATCGTTGAAGTTGAAAGTGGCAGTTCTGTAGAAATGGTTTATATCCCCGAAGCAGGCCGGGGAACTCTGTGTATTTCGTCCAAGGCTGGTTGCAGTCTGGATTGTAAATTCTGTGCTACGGGCAAGCAGGGTTTTAACAGTGACCTGACTACTGCCGAAATTATTGGCCAGTTATGGCTGGCCAACC
>JAYPJO010000308.1:0-2172 GCA_038128465.1 Gammaproteobacteria bacterium | reverse complement strand
GCAGAGACCTTGGCGCGCTTACTTGATGTGCCTTTTACCATTGCTGATGCTACAACACTGACAGAAGCAGGCTATGTTGGTGAGGATGTTGAGAACATCATTCAGAAATTACTGCAAAAGTGTGATTACGATGTTGAAAAAGCACAGATTGGCATTGTTTACATAGACGAAATAGACAAAATCGCTCGCAAATCAGACAACCCTTCGATTACCCGGGATGTATCCGGAGAAGGTGTACAGCAAGCCCTGTTAAAGCTAATTGAAGGCACTGTTGCATCTGTTCCGCCACAGGGAGGAAGAAAACATCCGCAACAGGAGTTTTTGCAGGTAGACACCTCTAACATCCTGTTCATCTGTGGCGGTGCGTTTGCAGGTCTGGATAAAGTTATCCGCGATCGTTCTGACAAGAGCGGTATTGGCTTTTCTGCAGAAATGCGCAGCGTTGATGAGCAGAAAAATGTGGGAGAGGCTCTACAGGATGTTGAACCAGAAGATCTGGTCAAGTATGGATTGATTCCGGAATTTGTAGGTCGCTTGCCCATGATCGCTACATTGAATGAACTGGATGATGAGGCGCTGGTAAGGATACTGACCGAACCCAAGAACTCCCTGACCAGACAATATGCCAAACTGTTTGAAATGGAAGGGGTGGAAATTCAGTTTCGTTCAGACGCACTGAAAGCAATTGCTCGCAAGGCGCAGGAGCGAAAAACCGGTGCCAGGGGATTACGCTCCATCATGGAAGCTGTATTGCTGGATACCATGTATAACATTCCTTCCCAAAATGGCGTGACTAAAGTTGTGATTGATGAAGCCGTTATAAATGGAGAGTCCGATCCGCTGTTGATGTATGAATCCATTGATGAGGAGTTACCCAACAAAACTGCTAATACGGATTCATAGCCAGCGTTTTTTAGCAAAGCTGTTAATCAAATCGAATTAACGCTGATATTGAGTTATAGAAGAATCGGTAAAAGCAGGTAAAACAAGTAAATATGAATAATCAGGACCAAATAGTTTCCAGTAACCAGTTACCTTTCCTGCCTTTACGCGGCGTTGTTGTCTATCCACAAATTGTACATCCTTTATTTGTTGCCAGAGACAAGTCAATTGCTGCCCTGAAAGCAGCCATGGATGGAGGCAAGCGTGTGGTGCTGGCGGCCCAGAAAAAACATGCCGAAGATGATCCCGGAAAGGAAGATATCTACACCATTGGTACAGTAGCATCTGTACTGCAGCTTATGCATGTTAATGATGGCACCGTTAAAGTCCTTGTTGAAGGTATAGAACGGGTCAAAATCAAACAGTTACATTTCAATGAAGATTTCTACACCGCTGAAATCAGCTCGATGAGCGGAAGTGTTATTGAAGAAAAGGATACCGACATTCTGGTTCGTTCTCTGCTATCCCAGTTTGACCAGTATGTACAGCTTAGTAAAAAGATTTCACCAGAAGTAATGACTTCAATTACCAGCATTGATGATCCCAGCCGTCTGGTAGACACGATTGCTACGCATATGTCCCTGCAACTCGAGGAAAAGCAGAATATTCTTGAATTGGCCAAAATGAAACCCCGTATTGAACATTTGATGGCTCTAATTGAAGCTGAAATTGATGTGTTTCAGGTTGAAAAGCGCATCCGCGGCAGAGTCAAAAAGCAAATGGAGAAAAGTCAGCGGGAGTACTATCTCAATGAGCAGATGAAAGCCATTCAGAAGGAAATGGGTGAACTTGATGATGTTCCCAATGAAGCCGAGGAGCTTGCAAATAAGATTGATGAAGTAGGCATGCCAAAAGAGGCCAAGGAAAAGGCTAAGGCAGAATTAAATAAACTGAAGATGATGTCGCCGATGTCATCTGAAGCATCAGTTGTGCGTACTTATCTTGACTGGATGATCAATATACCCTGGAAAAAGAAAAGTAAAATTCGTACTGATCTGACAAAAGCTGAAGAAATACTCGAAGCTGATCATTATGGTTTGCAGGAAGTAAAAGAACGTATTCTGGAATATCTGGCAGTCCAGAAACGTGTTAAAAAACTAAAAGGTCCGATTTTATGCTTGGTTGGCCCACCCGGTGTTGGTAAAACTTCGCTTGGTGAATCCATTGCGCGGGCGACTGGCAGACAGTTTTTGAGAATGGCACTGGGAGGGGTTCGCGACGAAGCAGAAA
>JAYPJO010000307.1:0-2199 GCA_038128465.1 Gammaproteobacteria bacterium | reverse complement strand
CTGGCAATAGCGTAGCGGTTTCGGCCGTTATCCTTAGCGACATAAAGCGCCTTATCAACCGCATTGATGAAGTCATTTACAGATTTATAGCCGGGCTCCAGTTGTCCAATGCCAATTGAAATAGTGAGCTTTCTATCCAGCGTCACTGGCGGCAGTTCGATCTGCTCCACCTGTTCCAACATCTGCTCAGCACGGGAACAGGCTTCTTTAAAATCAGTTTCAGGAATAAGCACCGCAAACTCCTCTCCACCCAAACGCGCCACCAGGTCAGAACTTCTGCGGATCTGTAATTTCAGTGTTGCTGCAATCACCCGTAAGCATTGATCACCCATTTGATGGCCATAACGATCATTAACCTGCTTGAAGAAATCCACATCGATGATCAGAAGCGCAAGGCTGCGATTATGCCTTACAGCCCTCTTCCACTCTTTATCCATCTGTTCCACAAAGTAACGACGGTTATTCAGCCCTGTGAGCTCATCTGTTTCTGCCAGATATCGAAGTTGCTCAGCCATGGCATGACTTTTTTCAACCTCATCCTCAAGATTAGAGGTAACTTTCTGTAACTCTTCTGTGCGCTGATGCACTCTGTCTTCAAGGTTTTGCCGCATGTCGTCCAGAGCCAGGCCCATTTTATAAATCCTTTTGGCCAG
This sequence comes from Gammaproteobacteria bacterium, assembly GCA_038128465.1. Lineage (GTDB taxonomy): Bacteria > Pseudomonadota > Gammaproteobacteria > Pseudomonadales > Pseudohongiellaceae > UBA5109. The sequence continues at coordinate 1,546 of JAYPJO010000307.1, read as the reverse complement.
ATACCCCATCTCATCTTTGCTGAAATGATAGTCTTCCTGCCTATATCCCCGCCCCTGAATTGTACGAGCGACCCTGAGCATTTGTTGGAAGCCACCCGAAAGGCGCTGATACAAAGCAATTGATACTGCCAAAACCATTAAGGCAATGATTGTGGCGGTGGTCGCAATGGTATTATTTTTATCCGCTGTGCTCTGCTTCAGCAGGTTGAATTTTTTTCGGCTGTGACACCCAGTTGAGCCAGAAAAGCGGAGAACTGTTGATTAACTTCTATAAAAATTATCCCGGCGGAAACCATATAATTACTGGCTTTAGAAAGTTCCTGAGTACCTTCGCGTTCTACCTTACTCAATAGAGATTGATATTCAGCCAATGCCAATAATAACGATTGATGCTGCTTTTGAATCTCTGGAGGAAAGCCAATCTTTTGATTCTTTTTTTCGATCTCAGTAATCACATGACTCAGTAACACCAGTTGCTCAGACAGTTTTTTATGGAAAAGCTCTGAACTGTCCCACCAGAGTTCTTCTTCAATCTGTTCAACTGGAGAGCTCATTGCCAGATGCTGCTCAGTAAGCGTTGTGTACATCTGATGGATATCACGGTAAAGGAGGGTATTTTGTTGGGTGAACCGATCGAAGGTTCTTTCCAGCTCGTTGCCTTGTAGTACCGTAAGCACGACTACAACGGCCCATAGAATAATCGGTAAACCCGGCAGTAAAAGTAGCCAGGTTCGTAATCGGTGGGGAATCTCTGGGGGCCTCATCAAATAACTCCTCCTTGATAGCGGTACAACTATTTGATGAAACTACAAATATCTGAGAAATCCTTCACCCCAGAACAGGTTTCAACAACATACGCGCGAACTGTCTTTCTTTAGTTATTTTCTTTGGTGTTCTAAGTGTCAGCCAAGCATATTTCATGGGTATGAATAACAGAGCTGATCCCGTATTTTTTTATTATTCGAACATATATAGATAGTCAACAAACCCTGTAAATTCAAGCAATAACAAATAAATTCAAACAAAAATCAAATACATACATTCCCTTATAAACGGAAATATTCATTGAAAAATAAATAAGTTAGGGAAACAGAAAAGGGGCTGTTGCCCCTTTATGATTTCTGTAAAAAAGCCATAAACGCCTGACGCGCTTCGTCCGAAAACAGTCTCTCGTAAAATACCTCAAGCTCTTCATCAATCACAGCAAGCAGGTTTTCCTGATACTGCTTTTTCATCAGACGCTTGGATTCCAGAACCGCCTCTTTGGGTAAACGAGCCAGCGCTTGTGCTCTTTCTCTGGCAACCTCGAGATAGGTTTCAACTTCGGCTATCACATTTACTAAACCGCTCTGTTGTGCTTTTTGTGCACCAAACGGGCGGCCTTCAACCAGGAGTTCAAAAGCCTGCCTCTGGCCTAACATCGAAGGGATGATCAAAGTCGCTCCGGCTTCAGGAACCAAACCCAGATGTACAAAAGGCATCTGGCATTTGAGATCCTCAGAGGCGATCACCAGATCACAGTGCATCATCATGGTGGTTCCAATGC
>JAYPJO010000306.1:0-2203 GCA_038128465.1 Gammaproteobacteria bacterium | reverse complement strand
GGATATGGGCCTGGATAATGTTAGCCGGACCCGCAAACAGGACGTGATTTTCCAGCTGTTGAAACGTCATGCCAAGAATGGTGAGGATATTTATGGTGATGGTGTACTGGAAATTTTGCAGGATGGTTTTGGATTTTTACGTTCAGCTGACGCTTCCTATCTTGCCGGGCCTGATGATATTTATGTTTCACCCAGTCAGATTCGACGATTTAATTTACGTACCGGCGACACCATAGCCGGCAAGATCCGGCCGCCAAAAGATGGCGAACGCTATTTTGCTCTGCTCAAGGTTAATGAAATCAATTTCGACAAACCTGAAAACTCCCGCAATAAAATCCTTTTTGAAAACCTGACCCCATTATTTCCCGACAACCGCCTGGTGCTAGAAGCCGGTAATGGCAGTTCTGAGGATTTAAGTTCACGGGTTATCGATCTAGTGGCACCAATTGGCAAAGGCCAGCGTGGTCTTATTGTTTCACCACCCAAGGCAGGCAAGACTTTAATCCTGCAAAACATTGCCCAGGCCATAACGCGAAATTCGCCTGAATGCCATTTAATCGTTCTATTGATTGATGAACGTCCTGAAGAAGTCACCGAAATGAAGCGATCCGTACGCGGCGAAGTTGTTGCCAGTACTTTTGATGAGCCACCATCGCGTCATTTTCAGGTAGCTGAAATGTTTATTGAAAAAGCCAAACGGCTGGTTGAGCACAGAGAAGATGTCGTTATTCTGCTGGATTCGATGACACGTCTGGCCCGAGCCTACAACACCATTATTCCTTCATCTGGCAAGGTGTTAACCGGTGGTGTTGATGCCCATGCGCTGGAAAGACCAAAACGGTTCTTTGGTGCTGCCCGTAATATTGAAGAAGGCGGCAGTCTGACAATTATTTCTACCTGCCTGATTGAAACTGGCTCCAAAATGGACGAAGTGATTTACGAAGAGTTTAAAGGTACCGGTAACATGGAACTGCATCTGGACAGGAAAATGGCAGAGAAACGCGTGTATCCGGCTATCAACGTCCGGCGCTCGGGCACCCGACGTGAAGACCTGTTAACGACCGAAGAAGAACTGCAGCGTATGTGGATCCTGCGTAAATTGCTGACTTCTATGGAAGATGTTCCCGCCACTGAATTTATTCTGGATAAATTGAAAGATACCAAGACCAACGATGAATTTTTCCAGGCAATGAAACGCAAGTAATTTCATCTACCCATGTTCAAGGACCTCAGAGATTTCATTGAATTACTTGAGCAGCAAGGCGAATTAAAACGCATCCAGAGCCCTGTTGATCCTTACCTGGAAATTACCGAAATTTCCGACCGCACATTACGCCGACAAGGCCCGGCTCTTTTATTCGAAAACCCGAAGGGTTCAGACATTCCTGTACTGGCTAATCTATTTGGAACCACCAGGCGAGTTGCCCTTGCAATGGGACAGGAAGACGTTGATGCCCTAAGAGATGTTGGCAATCTGCTGGCTTTTCTGAAAGAGCCTGAACCACCCAAGGGTTGGAAAGACCTGCTGGAAAAAGCACCGGTATTCAAACAGGCCCTGAATCTTTCTCCGAAAGTAATCAAGTCGCCTCCATGCCAGGAAATTGTAATGGAAGAGGATGATATTGACCTTAATAAACTTCCCATCCAGACCTGCTGGCCTGAAGATGTTGCTCCACTGGTGACCTGGCCGCTGGTTATTACCAAAGGTCCCAATAAAGAGAGACAGAATCTCGGAATTTATCGTATGCAGGTGATTGGTAAAAATCGCCTGATTATGCGCTGGCTGTCTCACCGTGGAGGCGCCCTCGATTTCAAAGAATGGCAGGAAGCACATCCAGGTGAAGCTTTTCCGGTGAGCGTGGCCATTGGCGCTGATCCGGCCACGATTCTGGGTACGGTCACCCCTGTACCGGATACCCTGTCTGAATATGCCTTTGCCGGATTGCTGCGAGGCAGTAAAACTAAAGTGGCACAATGCCTGACAAACCAGCTACAGGTGCCAGCTTCGGCTGAATTTGTACTTGAAGGCGTGCTCGAGGCTGATGATATGGCCGCTGAAGGCCCCTATGGTGACCACACCGGTTATTACAATGAAGTTGAGCAATTCCCGGTTTTTACGGTGAAAAAAATCACTCATCGCAGGAATCCAATTTATCACAGCACCTATACCGGCAGACCACCTGATGAGCCGGCCATTCTGGGT
>JAYPJO010000305.1:0-2223 GCA_038128465.1 Gammaproteobacteria bacterium | reverse complement strand
CTTTAATCTGGAGCACGCGGTAAATACATTCCTGTATGCTCGGCCGCGGACGGCTCAACATTAAAGTACATTTCCCATCGCATGTCCTCATAGGGACATGCAAACTGAGTCACCGCTACAATTACGCTTTACTGGTTTTGTAGGGATATAGCTGTTATCTTCCGCCAAAAATATCAGACCCTGTCAGAAACAGGCTTTTGGTATTGTGTAATGGGGAATTATGAAAGCTAAAAATATAGCGATATTGGGTGGCGGGAGTTTTGGTACCGTAGTAGCCAATATCATAGCGCAAAATGGCCACAACACCTTGCTATGGATGCGCGATCTTGACCAGGTTGAAGTCATAAACCGTGATCATGAGAATTCGAATTACCTGCCTGGTTATAAATTACATGATAACGTGCTGGCAACCCAGGATTTAAGCAAGGCTGTAACAGAAGCTGACATGGTATTTGTTGCGGTACCAAGTTCCGGGTTCAGAGAGGTTGTCAGGCAAATTGCGTTGCTGGTAAAAAAAGATGTCATTCTGGTCAGTCTGACCAAGGGTATTGAAGCTCAAACTTTTAAGTTAATGAGCCAGATACTCTCAGAAGAAATTCCCAGTGCCAAAGTGGCTGTAGTCAGTGGCCCTAATTTGGCCAAAGAAATATCCAGTTCAAGTCCGACCGGTACCGTAGTGGCCAGCACCGATGCAAAGGTACGAAGATCAGTGCAAAAAACTCTGCGCTCTCTGACTTTTAGGGTTTATGCCAATGACGATATGTTTGGTGTTGAACTCGGTGGCGCATTGAAAAATATTTATGCCATATTGGCTGGTATGGCTGAAGCTAGAGGAATGGGGCATAACACGATTTCCATGCTGATCACCCGCAGCTTGACTGAAATGGCGCGTTTTGGGCTTGCTATGGGGGCAGACCCGATGACATTCCTCGGACTGTCTGGAGTAGGAGATCTAGTTGTAACCTGCTCAACACCTCTAAGCCGAAATTTCAGGGTTGGCAAGGCGCTTGGTGAGGGTGAGAAAATCGAGGACATACTGGCAGACCTGGGGCAGATTGCAGAGGGGGTAAACACTTTGAAGCAGGTGGTTGAGAAGGCAAAAATTCTGGAAATTGATATGCCGATTGCACAGGGGCTTTACGAAATAATCTATAACAATCAGGATATTGAGCATATAATAATTTCATTGTTACTGGAGGAGCGTGGTCTGGATGTTGAATTTGAAGCAGGCCAGGCCAAGCGCATAAATCACTGAATCAGCCGCCTCTAGCAAGTTTGCACTTAACAAGGCAACACACAACAGAGCACAGGAGCATTCGATGAACGAACAAGGCGAACAGATAAAAAAGAATTTTTTAGATCAGTGGATCAGATTGGCTTTCGTGCTTTTATATATCATCGTTTTTGGCCTGTTATGGCGTTTTATAGCAATGCTGTTACTGGTCGTTATTATTCTGCAATCTCTGCATCGTGTTATAGCTGCTGAGAATAACTCAACCTTGCTTACATTCAGTGAAGGCTTAGGTAATTTCTTGCTTAAGGTGTTGCAGTACGTTTTATATCTTAGCGACGAAAAACCGATAGATTTTGATGCTTTTTTCGGTTCGCGTACTCAGGGCAGCTCGCAAGATGAATCTGCACAGGAAGTAAGTGTTGCAGCTGCTGCTAGTGAAGGCAATGAAGATGAAGAGGCCGCTGATAACCAGAAAAATACAGATGAGCAGTCTGGCGCTACTGACCAGAGCCCTGAATCTGCTGCAACTGAAGAAGGTAATCAGCAGTCGGATGCTTCAGATGATGATGTTTTTGCCGATATCAGTTTTACCGATCAGACTGATGAAGCACCTGAAACAGATGAAGATGACGATGATGCATCAAGCAAGACTGATTAGATATGTATGGGCAGATGTATAAATACCTGAAGTTATGGGAATTTGAATATGCAGGTATATCTTTTGCGCCATGGGCATGCAGTTGACAATACCAGCGATGACAGTTCGCGCCAGTTAAGCTCTACAGGGGCAGAAGATGTCGCTTCGGTAGCACGTTCATTTGCTGAAACCGGACAAGTAATTCAGTGTTGTTTTGTGAGCCCCATATTGAGGGCGCAACAGACTGCAAAGATATTTTTAAGTATTGCAGCCCCGGATTGTGAAAAAGAAAACTCAGAACTGCTATTACCCGATACTAGCGCCCATAGTGTAGTTCGTTTTTTGCATACAT
>JAYPJO010000304.1:0-2236 GCA_038128465.1 Gammaproteobacteria bacterium | reverse complement strand
TAGCCAAATTTGACCAGCAGGCTAGCAGAATTGAACTGAGCTATGCTTCAGACAAATACAGTCACTCAATATCCTATGCCAGTACTGAAACAGACCGCGATAATCTTGCGAGCGGTGTTTCAACATTTGCAACAAGCGGAGAATTACAACGTGTTGAATATGTGGGTAGCGCTACTGCATTGCCTGGCTTTAATCTGGTTTATGGACTGGATCATGAGGAAGCCATACTGAATGGTAAGGGACGGAATAATCTTGGTACTTATATCGAGTACCTGAGTGACTTTTCGGATCATGTCTTTTTTACCGCAGGCGTCAGGCATGATGACAATGACGACTTCGGTACCAACAACAGTTTTCGTTTAAGTGCAGCCTGGTTGGTTGACTTGGCTGACGGTGGTCTTCTTAAATACCGGGGCAGTTATGGCACCGGATTCAGGGCACCCAGCCCATTCGAAATTGCTTATAACACCGGACCATTTGCTTTTCCGCCGGCATCCAGTGTTGCGTTAAAGCAGGAAAAAAGCAGGGGCTATGAATTTGGTATTGAATATACCAGTAGCAATAATCTCGAATTCCAGGCGGTCTATTTTGATCAGGAAGTTGAAGATGCAGTCATCTTTGATCTGGCCGGATTCAGCGGATATTTGCAGGATACCGGAACCAGTACCTCAAAGGGTATTGAGCTTTCAACTGGCATTCCCATTTCAGCGGCTTTCGATGTTGTTGGCAACTACACCTATAACGACACTGAGCGTCCGAATAGTTTGCAAAGACTTCGTCGTCCCGAACATCTGTCAAATTTGGGGCTATCCTACTTTGGTATGGATGACAGGCTGAATCTGAATGCCTTCTATAGAATCTCCAGGGATGCCATTGATGAACAGTTTGGTGTACCAGTAGCCCTGGATAATTTTGGGGTGATGGATATTACGGCCAGTTACTCAATCAATGACAATTTCCAGATTTATAGCAGGGTGGAGAATCTGTTTGATGAAGAGTACGAGGAAATTTTTACGTATAACAAGACCGGAAGAGCATTGTTTGTTGGTGTCAGAGTAAATCTTTAATATTTTACTCTGACACCGATTCATTATTTTTGAAAATACCTTTTCCTATTGCCGCCAACCCGATAGAGATCACGATATTAAATGAAGACAGCAATACCCAGGGGGCGTACTGCACAGTGGAAACCCCCAGGGCGGCACTGAAAAATGCGCCGGTGGTCGTCCAGGGAATCAGGCCGGCACTCAGGGTGGCGCCTTCTTCCACGCAACGCGACAGCATACGTGGATGCAGCCCGCGTTCATTATAAGTATCTTTATAGATGCGGGATCCGAATATCACCGCCAGGTAATTTTCACCCATACTCATGTTGGCTAGCACGCAGGTAGCAATGGTCGACGCGACCAGTTGAGCAGCTGTTTTAATTCTTGCTATTAATCCCCTGACCAGTACTTTCAAAAATCCGGCGCCGTTTAAAATGCCGCCAAGTGCCAGTGCGATTAGAGCCAGAGACAGGGTCCACATCATGCTTTGTAAACCGCCACGGGTGAGCAAGGTGTCGACACTTTCAATGCCACTGTCAGAGACATAACCATATTGCAGGCTATAGAGTATGTCAGCAAATTCCTGGTCCTGCAGAAACATGGCTAGCACAACAGCAACGATGGTACCGGCCATCATGCTGGGTTCGGCTGCCATGCGCATAACGCTCATGGTGATAATGACAATAAGGGGAAGGAATACTAGGATATTCACTGAAAACTGTTCGAGCAGGGGTTCTCGCAGGGCATTGATTTCATCCAGGCTCAACATCACATCACCGTAGTTAAAACTCAGTACGCCATACACAATGAGTATCAGCAGGTAGGTCGGGCCAGTGGTATAAAACATGGCACGTATATGCTGATCGACTTCAGTGCCGACCGCCGTTGCCGCAAGAATGGTGGTATCAGACAGTGGCGACATCTTGTCCCCAAAGAGGGCGCCGGAAATAACGGCACCGGCCACCATGGGAGCAGGGATGCCAATAAATTCACCGAGACCAACCAGTACCACACCGGAGGTGCCGACAGTACCCCAGGATGTCCCGGTTGCCAGGGACATGAAGCTGCACAGTAACAGTGACGCAGGCAGGAACCAGCGCGGATCGACTACACCTAGCGCATAGACAATGATGCCGGCAATGGTGCCGCTTTCAATCAGTGCGGCAATGACGACACCGATCAGCATGAAA
>JAYPJO010000303.1:0-2239 GCA_038128465.1 Gammaproteobacteria bacterium | reverse complement strand
GTTATACACTGTTACCTCGTGTCCGGCATTGGCTAGGTGGCCGGCCATTGGAAATCCCATGACGCCAAGACCAATAAAAGCTACTTTGTGTCCCATTTCTACCTCTTGAGTTTTCAATAAAACGGCCAATATAAGTTAAGTAATGGGACTTTGCCAGTTAGGGTAAAGGGCACGCATGCGGTACAATGCCGCCGCTGGTGTATATTGATTGAATGGGACCGTTTTATGAATAACATTATAAAAATGATCTTGTTAGCCGCTGTGATTGCTGTTTCCTGCGGAACTTATGCTGCCGATGAAGATGAAATAGGCTGCCTGCGTGGTGATTGCATCAATGATTATGGCATTCTTGTCGAAGAGACTGAACGTGGTTTAACACGCTACCGCGGTGAATTTCGAAATGGCCGTTACCATGGCCGTGGTCGTTTGGAATACCTCAATGGCAGTGAAATTTACAAGGGTAACTGGGTGCTGGGTAAACGCCAGGGGCGCGGTACCATGTGGAATCGGAGCCAGAGCTGGAGTAGCACTAACAATGTTTATGATGTTTATATCGGCAACTGGCGCAATGATCGCCGTAATGGCCGAGGCACCCAGGCATATATGATCAGGGACTGGGTGGAAGATCGAAATACCGAAAACTGGTTGGTAAATAATACTGAAAATTATACCGGTGAGTTTATCGATGATATTTTCAATGGTGAAGGCACTTACCGCTGGGCCGATGGAACCAAATATACCGGAGGCTGGGCTGCCGGCAAGAAACATGGCCGTGGCTTTTTTGATTTTGGTACCGGCATCCGTTCTGAACGAATATTTGAATTTGACGTACAGCAGGACTTTTAATGGAGCTGGAAAATCTCAGGCGGGAGTATTTATTTGGTGGCCTGAACAGGGAAGACCTGCTGGATGATCCCATAAAACAGTTCGAGCACTGGCTGCAGCAGGCAATGGATCTGCAAATCCATGATCCTACAGCTATGGTGATTGCTACTGTTAATTCCAGTGGACAACCGTCTCAGCGTATTGTCCTGCTGAAACATCTCGATGAAAACGGTTTTGTCTTCTTTACTAATTTCGGTAGCCGTAAAGCCAAAGATATAGCTGCAAATGCCAATGTTAGTTTACTGTTTCCATGGAATGACATCGATCGCCAGGTAAAAATACAGGGCAAGGCAGAAAAAATTTCCAGCAAAGAATCCCTCAGGTATTTTCTGACCCGGCCTAGAGAAAGTCAGCTGGCTGCATGGGCATCTGAGCAAAGCCAGCCGCTTTCGTCAAAGCAAATTCTGCTGACTCAGGTTGAGCATATGAAAGAAAAATTTTCAAAGGGAGAAATTCCCCTCCCCGATTTCTGGGGAGGGGTCAGAGTAGCTCCAGAATTATTTGAATTCTGGCAGGGGGGGGCGAATCGTCTGCATGATCGCTTTGAATACCAGCGTCAGTCTGATGAGAGCTGGTCGATTCAGCGTCTTGCACCTTAGTCTATAAACAGCCTAGTAGTAGTCTATTAATAATTGATTAATAGTCTTTAAACAGCCGTTTAAAAAGCCGACAGGTTTTCTGAAATCAGGCCATTGGGTTTGGCAGAAATGCCAGCCACAAAAAACAAGCGGCAGTGATCACTACCGGAACAAGCATTAGACCAACCATATATTTAACACTAACCATCTTTGTCACTCCTGCATAAATAAGTTTTACGTTTTCGATAAGGACCTGGGAATATTGCTTATCACCTGTTGCTAATTACTTATGTGTCCCTATCTTCCTGAGTAATTTTCTGCAGTTTTCACCAGCTTCCTGCAGTTTTTTACAATAACGTATTACAGATTGCAGATACCGTGCCAGTTTTTCAAAAAATTTATAACATATTGTTTTTTAGGCATTAAAAGTTAAATCTGCTAAGAATTGTTGAATTTTTTATTGACAACATTCCCAAAAATTGACGATTATGACAATAATAATTGACAAATATGACAATATTTATGGAGTTCATTGCTACTGACAGTCATCGTTCAATGGCAGCCATGCTGGAAGGCTATGATTGCCCGGCTATCCTGGTATCTGCAGACTACAGGATTCTGGCTACTAACAAACAGTATCAAACTACCTTTGGAAGCATTGACCTGAGCAATACGCATCATTGCTATCAGGTATCACATGGCTACAAGGTGCCCTGTGATCAGGCCGGTGAGGACTGTCCGCTGGGCGCTGCCAAAGCGTCTGGTCATAAAGAGCG
>JAYPJO010000302.1:0-2245 GCA_038128465.1 Gammaproteobacteria bacterium | reverse complement strand
CTTCGGTTGGTTCAGGCGCTCTTACCATCAAGCAAGCCATCATTGTTGCTGCAATATTTGAGTTTACCGGTGCCTTTCTGGCTGGTGGACAGGTAACCTCAACAATACGCAGTGGTATAGTAGATCCGGAGTTACTTGCCGCTACACCTGAATTGCTAGTTTATGGCATGCTCTCAGCCTTGCTGGCTGCCGGTGTCTGGCTCCTGGTGGCATCGACCAAGGGCTGGCCGGTTTCCACCACACATTCAATAGTAGGTGCTATCGTCGGTTTTGCTGCTGTTGGTATCGGCGTCAATTCAGTCAGCTGGTTTCAGGTTCTCACTATCGCAATGAGCTGGATCAGCTCACCTGTCATGGCTGGAATACTGGCCTTTATAATTTATCGTTCAGTTCAAATATTGATTCTTGATACTCAAAATCCCATAGAAAACTCGAAACGCTTTATACCAATGTATATGTTTCTGGTCGGCTTCATGATTTCTATGGTCACCTTCTTAAAAGGATTATCCCATGTTGGTCTGGATTTAAACTTCATCCAGGCAACAATGGCATCCATCGCTATAGGACTCACAGTAATGGGTGTTGGTATTTACATGCAGGCAAAAGTGGAACCTCATATTGATGAAGATCATCACCTGCATTTGAATAGAGTAGAAAAAATATTTGCAACCTTGATGATATTTACCGCTTGCAGTATGGCATTTGCACATGGCTCCAATGACGTCGCCAATGCCATTGGCCCACTGGCTGCTGTCAACGCTATTGTCAGCTCCGGTGAAGTCTCACAGGAATCTGCGATGCCTGTGTGGATTCTATTCCTGGGTGGCATTGGTATCGTCTTTGGATTGATGATGTATGGCCATAAAGTCATGGCAACTATCGGTAAAAAAATTACCCACCTGACCCCTACACTCGGGTTTTCCGCCGAGCTTTCAGCAGCCAGTACTGTTGTGATCGCTTCAGCTACCGGAATACCGATTTCTACCACTCACACGCTGGTGGGCGCTGTGCTGGGCGTTGGGCTGGCCCGGGCAGGTCAGGAGGCTATAGATTTAAGCGTGATTAAACGTATATTTGTCTCATGGGTTGTCACACTACCTGCAGGTGCAATCCTGGCAATCATTTTCTTTTATATCCTGAAGTTTTTATTCGGCAGCTCCTGAGCCTGATACGGGTAGACGACTTAAGTCAGTTTAGTGGCCTGATGAAAAACCATCTGCCAAAATCCCTTAGAATTTTTTTTCCATAGGGAGCTATGCAATGCACCATTGGATTCCGATACCAGCGGCACTGACATTTTTGCCCAGTAGCTAGCCAGAGCCAATCCTTCTGCCAGATTCTGTACTGTAAAGTCTTTTATTTCCCAGCGGCAATCAGCAGGCTTGTTTCTTAACCACTCGCAGACGTCACTCCTGCTGTGCTTCGAACCATCAGCTGAAATTTCCCAAAGCTCATCTGCCAGTAACTTTTCGGTTCTGGCTGAAAATACTTCATGCAAAATGAATAACTCTTTATTCAGAAGTAATGTTTGCAGTTTATTCATAAGATAGCATTTTGGTTAAACTCAGCTGACTTTAATTGCCCTGCCAGTTACACCCATTGCCTGCTTACTTAAGCTCTGCTTTAAGGGTGGTAACAAATCAATACTCAACAGGCCAAGTTTTCTGAACCAGACCAGAGCCTGTTGCTTATTGGAAAAAAATCGGGTCAGGTAATGACTGAAACTGATAGTGCTAGCCTGATCTGATTCAACAGATTTTAAATAGGCTTGCAACCTCGAATAGTCACCCGGATTTACATTCAACCTTAATGATTCAGCAATATTTTCAGCCAGACGCATGGCATCACGAAAAGCCAGATTGAAACCTTGTCCGGCAACCGGATGCAGAGCATGAGCTACATTCCCCAATAACACCAGGTTATGTCTGATTTGCTCCTCAGCCTGCCATAAACTTAGCGGATAAGCGGAGCGCTCTCCAACTTTAATAAAACTCCCCAAACGTTGCCCAAACTCTTGCTGCAATCTGGCAAGAAATGCGTCATCTTCAAGTGCCAGTATTTCAGTATAGTCTTCAGTTTTTTGAGTCCAGACCAGCGCTGCTCGATGTGCCTCCTCAAAATCTGACAAAGGCAGGATTGCCAGCGGCCCATTGGGAGTGAATCGTTCATAAGCAACATTTTGATGTGCCTCTGTAAAAGATACATTGGCAATGTGCAACAAACATTATGATAAGTACGGTCCTGT
>JAYPJO010000301.1:0-2248 GCA_038128465.1 Gammaproteobacteria bacterium | reverse complement strand
GCATTATCCACCGGATAAGCTTTGGTATCAGTCAGGTGACCTTCGATATCCCACAGACCATCCTCTCTTTTATAACCTCGATAGGTGATGGCACGCGTATGCATCTGCTCTCTAGATACCGGATCTGATAAAGGCATGATTAACTTACTCCTGTAACTGAAATTCCATTATAGATGACAAACGAGGCTGACAATAAAAAATGTCAGAATTAAACCAGCTAGCAGACTGGCCTGGAAGTCAATGTAAATTTCAAGCAATAAAAAAGGTGCCAATGGCACCTTTTTTTAGAAAACCTGCCAGCATTTAGTCAGCGGCAAAGCAATAGAACAAACCATCTCCACCGGTACTTATCAGCGCTTGCTGGCTGCAGCCTGCACTGACATGGGTATCGTTCCATGAAACATCCCCGCCCAACCGGTCATGATGCCCAAGATTGGCACTGCCTTCGTCACTGCTGGTCCAGTTATTACAGGTATGGTCAGCTGCATCTGGCAGAAATGCGAGACCTGCTTTGGTAGAACCCGTCAGCATGTCATGCCGCGAGTTATCAATCATCTCACCATTTTCATCAACTGCGTTGGTAGCAGTTATAGTTTTATTATACAAATGCAAATCATCCAGGTTTGCTGCAATCATGACACCATGTGCGTTATACCAGGGACCTTGACCAATGCGATCTCTGGCATTGGTCAGATCCGCAAAATTATCCCCTTCAGTACTGAGATAGGCGCGCCATTCCCGGTTACCTGCCCCTGCTGCTGTAGCAAGTGTCTGGCAATGTGCATCTGCGCCGGCTAGACCTCCAAGATCTCCGCCTCTGCCACTGCCGACACTGGTCACAAAGAAGCTCATACCATTAAATTCAGTAGTTTGCGCAAGAGAACTACCCGTGCCTAATAATAAAATTGCTGTGACAACTGTATAAAGTGCTTTCATTAATAACTCCTTATTAATATTTTCAAAATGTCTGTTATATCCCAACTGCAACCTGAAAATGAGATTGCTTTAACTTGTTACTCTGACTGATTAGAACCTGGATATCAATTTTCGTTCGTAATCCATATAACCTGAATTTTTATAGAGATCAAAACATTGGCTCAGTTCAGTAGTTTACCAATAATCAAAAATTTTCCAGCAAATAATTGGCTGCACCAATCAGCCCGGGGTGTTGCTGAGTAATGATAAAAGTTGGAATTTTTTCATTAAATGAACGATAGCGGCCTTTTTGCTCAAAGCGTTCTCTGAAATTGCTTTTAATAAAGTAGTCTTTGATGCTAGGCACTACCCCCCCACCAATATAGATACCGCCAAAAGCTGAAGTTATAAGCGCTATATTGCCACAAAAAGAACCGAACATTTCACAAAAACATTTCAGGGTTTTTGCACAACAGGCCATGTCTTCATTTGCGCCAAGCTCACTGATTTCTTCGGCACTTCTGGGCGTATATTCTAATCCCTCTATCATACAGATAGCCTGGTAAAGCTCTTTCAGACCCGGCCCGGATAAAATACGCTCAGCTGAAACATGGCCATAATTACTCTGGAAATATTTCCATATCTCCACTTCATAATCAGAGTTTGGTGCAAAATCCACGTGACCACCCTCACCGGGCAGAACATGAACTTTGTTGTCAAACCTGGTAGCGATGGCTACTCCAAGACCTGTCCCGATGCCGCAAACCAGGTAGGGTTGATTCCTGGAAATTTCTCCTCCTCCAACCTGGGTAATTTCATCATCAGTAAGGGAATTAACTGACATTGCCGTAGCATGATAATCGTTAATGATATTCAGGCTGGCCAATGAAAATTGGGCCTGTAAAGCCTTTTTCGAAAATGACCAGCTGTGGTTTATCATGCTGATCTGATCTCCTTCTATGGGACTGGCTATGGCCATGCACACATGTGGATTGCGCAGTTCATATTTTTCAAAATAAGTGGATAGAACTGCTTCGGGGTCGGGGAAATCACGACAAAGCCATGCTTCAATATTATTTATGCTTGCCGTTTCGTCGAGACTGCCTATGCGAACGTTGGTTCCGCCAACATCCATGACGATATGAACTTCTTGATTGGAAATTTTAGACACCTGTTCCTGACTACCGGCCTGTTTATCAAGTCGGCAATGATAATACAATTACTTGGCTAAAGGTTCGAATTCCAGGTTGTGATACTGGCTGGAAAAAAACACCAGTGGCTCTTCATCCTTGTAACTGCAGTTGATGACTTCCCCGATTAAAAGCGTATGATC
>JAYPJO010000300.1:0-2267 GCA_038128465.1 Gammaproteobacteria bacterium | reverse complement strand
GGATCAGCTGATTCAGTCGGTGATGAACATCGTCGGTAATGCAGCAAAAGCATTGACAAAATTCTGGTAGCTGCCGGCCGGTATTTTTAATGGAAATGATTCGGTGCTGTCTGGCAAAGTCGCTTTTCGTACTGAAGGATTCAGGTTGCGAATGGTTGGCAGATCAACACCGGCCAGGCTGGCAGCACTTTCCAGGCTCAGCATTCCATTCACCATGACCACATCATAGGTGTATTCCTCTCCCAGATCATCAACCTGAATACCATAAAGCTCAGGGTCAGAAATGAGCAGAGCAGCAGCAATAAATTTTGGTATGAAATTACGTGTCTGTCTTGGCAGATATGGATAAATTTCCCAGAATGATGGCGGATTTTCTATAGAACCGCCGGCACGATTCACTGCACGGGAAATGCAACGGTAACTACAGTTATACCCGGCCAGGGCAAGGTGCCAGTTGCCACTGTAAATTTCATGGAGTCGTTTCAGATGTTTTGCAGCTGCCCGTGTTGAAAGCTCAGGATCCATTCGTTCATCAATCCAGCTATCCACACGCAGACCTTCAGATCTCGCTGTGGCAGGCATGAATTGCCACATCCCAGCTGCACCTGCAGAACTTCTTGCGGTTGGATTTAAAGCGCTTTCACCCAGAGCCAGGTATTTAAGTTCATCGGGGATGCCTTCTTCAGCAAAAATGCTTTCCACCATGGGAAACCAGAGTCGACTACGCTCAATCCAGAGCTTCAACAGGTTTCTGCGATTTTGCAGATAGTCATTTATTTCCAGTTCAACAACTCGGTTTGCAGTCATGGCTATTGTCGGGACAACAGGTTGGATTATTTCTGGTTCGCTGGGGATGGGATCAAGCAGGATATTTTCGAGGTCACGATCGCCGGAAAAACCTGCTGAATTGACCAGTTCTTCCACAAGCGGTTCTGAGTTATTTTCCCCGGCAGAAATCGCCTCGTCAGAATCCTGGGTTTGCTCCACAGTTGTGCAGGCTGCCATCAAAAAGCTGAGGGGCATAATTAACAGGAAAGTTGAAAATCTGCTGAAAAAATTCCCTGGTAGTAAATGTTTAAATAACTGCATATAAAATATCCAGGATAAAACTTGCTGCCACATTATCCATATTTTTCAGGGAATGTATAATGCATAGCCTTTTAATTGGAGAGAGTTCACATAACTCAGGATAATGACAGGATGAAGGTATTGGGTATTGAATCTTCTTGTGATGAGACAGGTATCGCTATTTATGACAGTGAGCAGGGCTTACTGGCAGATGCTCTTTACAGCCAGGTAGATATTCATCGTCAATATGGTGGGGTGGTGCCGGAGCTGGCCTCACGAGATCATATTCGTAAAACCCTGCCACTGATAAATGAAGTAATGGAAAAGGCCGGGTGTTCTAAAAGTGATATTGATGGTCTGGCTTACACGGCAGGCCCAGGTCTGGCAGGAGCATTGCTGGTTGGTGCTTCAATTGGCCGTGCACTGGGTATGACATGGAATATACCTACCATAGGTGTACACCATATGGAGGGGCATCTACTGGCCCCTTTGCTCGAAGAAAAGGGGCCGGAGTTTCCTTTCGTGGCATTGTTGGTTTCCGGAGGTCATACCCAACTGGTTGAAGTTGATCGCATCGGAGCCTATCGGCTGATCGGTGAATCATTGGATGATGCGGCCGGTGAAGCCTTCGATAAGGTTGCCAAAATGCTGGGTCTGCCTTATCCGGGAGGCCCACATATTGCCAGGCTGGCGGAGTCCGGAAAGGCTGGACGATTTGAGTTTCCACGCCCAATGACAAACCGTCCGGGGCTAGATTTTTCTTTCAGTGGGCTGAAAACTTTCACCCTGAATACCATCCTAGAATTGCTGGAAGGAGAATCAGATACCACAACACTTGACGAGCAAAGTAAAGCTGATATTGCCCATGCTTTCCAGGAAGCCGTGGTTGATACCATGCGCATAAAATGCCAGCGGGCATTCCAGCAAACTGGTATGAAAACACTGGTTATTGCTGGAGGTGTGAGTGCAAATACAAGATTACGTGAAGTACTTGCAGTCATGGCAGAGAAAGAAGGCGGTGAAATCTATTATCCGCGATTACAATATTGTACTGACAATGGCGCCATGATCGCTTATGCCGGCTGCCAGCGTTTACTGGCTGGTCAGCACGATGATTTGACTATTCTGGCCAAACCCAGATGGCCATTGGATCAACTGGCCGCAATCTAGGTATTGTTATTAAAATTTTTTATAGGTGA
>JAYPJO010000299.1:0-2288 GCA_038128465.1 Gammaproteobacteria bacterium | reverse complement strand
GTGTAGGCGCTCCTTCAAATGCCTGTATGCGTGAAGCCAGAACGGTAGGCTCACCCGGTATGCAACCCTGCCCTCTACTGGAACGTTATGGCGGCATCTGGCGTTTTGATGCCAATGAACTTGGACAGGATCAGGTCCGGGATGGCGAACTTTATGCCACCGGCATCCGTAATACTGTTGCCCTGGACTGGAATTTTGTTCAGGATGCCCTGTACTTCCTGCAGCATGGTCGTGATCAGCTGGATGTGCTGTTCCCGGAATATTACGGTCCACGTGATAATGCTTACCGTACGGCTGAAGAATTCCTCAAAGTAGAAGAACCTGGTCAGGTATTTGGCTGGCCCTACACTTATTATGATGCACTCAGGGATGAAAGAATGCAGAATCCGGAATATGGTGGCAATGGGCAAAACCTGGCCAGAGATCAGTATCCAGATCCTGTCATTGCTTTCCCGGGTCACTGGGCGCCTAACGAAGTGCTGTTTTATACTGGAGGCATGTTTCCTGAACGCTACAGAAATGGTGCCTTCATAGCCTTTCATGGCAGCTGGAACCGCGCCCCGGTAGTACAGGATGGTTTTAATGTTGTGTTTGTTCCGGGAGATAACGAAGCTATGGATGACGATTATCAGGTCTTTGCTGATGGCTTTCGTGGTGATACCGATGGATTCACATCGGCAGCACGACCTGTCGGGTTAGCACAGGGCCTTGATGGTTCCCTGTTTATTTCAGATTCCCTGCAGGGAAAAGTCTGGAAAATCACATACGACAGCAGTCTGGGCCAATAAGTTCTTAGCTGATCACCTTCACTCGCATTCATATAAACTTGTCAAATGTGAGTGAAGGCAGCTTTCAGAAATCCACTCCCTTTCGCGCCTGGATACCGCTTTCATAGGCATGTTTCTCATTTTTAATTTCTGATACGGTATCCGCTAACTCGCGCAATACAGCACCTCCACCTCGCCCCGTAATGATGACACTTTGTTGTGGAGCTCTGTTTTTTATCGCGTTAATAATTTCATCCTGCGGCAGATAATCAAAAGCGAGCATATAGGTCAGCTCATCCAGTAACACCAGATCAATCTTATCATCTTGTAATAGTTCAACTGCCTCCTGCCAAACCTTCTGTGCAGCTGCCATATCAGTTTTTCTGTCCTGCGTATCCCAGGTAAATCCTGTGCCCATCTGAAAAAAAGGCATGGCCGGATAATGTTCGCGGATAAAAATCTCTTCGCCTGACAACTGTTCACCTTTAATAAATTGAACAATACCAACTTTATGCCCGTAACCCAGACTACGCATAACCATGCCAAAAGCTGAACTGCTTTTACCCTTGCCATCGCCGGTTAAAAAAACGCACACACCACGCTGTATAGAGGCTGCTGCGATGCTCTGTTCAACTCTGGATTTTAGTTTCTGTTGTCTGGCTTTATGTTTGCTGTTCTTTTCCGAAGACATGGCTTGAATATCTATAATGAATTGAATTCGTATCATACTCATGATTCCCGCTCTTCGCA
Source organism: Gammaproteobacteria bacterium (assembly GCA_038128465.1). Taxonomy (GTDB): domain Bacteria; phylum Pseudomonadota; class Gammaproteobacteria; order Pseudomonadales; family Pseudohongiellaceae; genus UBA5109. The sequence continues at coordinate 771 of JAYPJO010000299.1, read as the reverse complement.
TTACTATTGGAGCAGTCACTCAGGATGAATTGCCGCTACCGCTGGCATGCCTTCTGGGGTATCCTATGCAGTCTTTTTTTAGCCCAAAATTTGAGATTAGGGTTCAGAATTCGGCAAGCGAAATAAAGCACAATGGCAACAGACAGCAGCAAACCTAGCAGGCACATAAACGAAGAATATTTGCATCAGGAAGTAGAGCAACAAGCTCAGCAATTCTGGGCTGATCAGCAAAGTTTCAAAGCCTTTGACGATGAGGAAAAACAAAAATTCTATTGTCTTTCCATGTTCCCTTATCCGAGCGGACGCCTGCATATGGGTCATGTGCGCAACTACACCATCGGTGATGTCATCAGCCGGCACCAGAGAATGCTGGGGAAAAATGTACTGCAGCCTATGGGCTGGGATGCCTTTGGCCTTCCCGCTGAAAATGCCGCAATGAAAAACCAGGTTCCTCCGGCCAGCTGGACCTACGAAAATATAACGTACATGCGCAAGCAGCTGCAGCAGCTGGGTTATGCCTATGACTGGGATCGTGAACTGGCGACCTGCCATCCGGATTATTATCGCTGGGAACAGTGGTTCTTCATCAGACTTTACGAGAAAGGTTTGGTTTATAAAAAAGAAGCCGAGGTTAACTGGGATCCCGTCGATCAGACTGTACTGGCTAACGAGCAGGTGATTGATGGCCGCGGCTGGCGCTCCGGTGCCCTGGTTGAACGCCGTAAAATTCCACAGTGGTTCATCAAAATAACTGATTATGCGGAAGAACTG
>JAYPJO010000298.1:0-2296 GCA_038128465.1 Gammaproteobacteria bacterium | reverse complement strand
CGATCTTCAACAGACAAAGGCAGATCTTCCCGCCCTTTCAAGGCTATTTGATAATAAAGTTGTACATTTTCAGCCGGCATGGTGGCTGCATGCGCCATAACCTGCTTACGATCACCCTGACTGTTATCCAGTCCTTTTGGAACCACTTGTGCTATTGCCACACGGTGCAGATAAGACAACAGTGCATCAAGAATAGAACTGAAATCAGCTGCCTGATCAGCTGCCTGATTAATTGTGTTCAGCAGACTCTGCGCATCTTCAGCGATCAGGGCATCAACCAGACCATAAAGAATATTCTGATCGATCGTTCCCAGAAAACTACTTATTTCTGTGTCGGTTAATTTACCGTCACAGTATGAGATAGCCTGATCTATCAGTGTCAGGGCATCCCTGACGCTGCCTTTGGCCGCCCGCCCTATTTGCCAGAGTGCTTCTTCTTCAAATTCTACGTTTTCCTGTTCAAGTATCAGCTTGAGATGGTTCATGATCATCTCCGGGCTCAAATTCTTCAGGTTGAATTGCAGACAGCGCGATAACACGGTTACTGGTAGTTTTTGTGGATCAGTTGTTGCCAGTAGAAATTTAACATGTGGTGGTGGCTCCTCCAGCGTTTTCAGCAAGGCATTAAAGCTATGGCCTGACAGCATATGTACCTCGTCAATCAGATAGACCTTGTAACGGCCTCTGCTTGGAGCATATTGGACGTTATCCAGCAGTTCACGAGTATCTTCCACCTTGGTGCGGGAGGCTGCATCAACCTCTATGAGATCAATAAAACGACCTTCTTCGATTTCAACACAGGCACTGCATTGCCCACAGGGTTCTGAACTGACGCCCTGTTCACAATTCAGGCACCGTGCCAGAATCCGGGCGATGGTGGTTTTACCGACACCACGAGTGCCGGTAAATAAATAGGCATGGTGGAGACGATCATTATCAAGGGCATTAACCAGGGTCTTCAGTACATGACCTTGCCCAGCCATTTCCTTGAAACTGCGTGGACGCCACTTTCTTGCCAGAACCTGATAGGACATTGCCTGATTTTATAATGTAATCTGCGTTATGGAGGTACCTCCTGCCAGCCACACCCCGGCACATACAAAAGCTGTTGCCGCTGCTCCCTTCCGGGCCTGACGGGGTTCACAACCGAGTATTGCGAGGGGACCGACAAGAGATACCATAAATCTTGAAATTTAAGGCACTAATTTAAAGTAAAAAGCGCTAAATCTCGGTCATCATTCAAGACCAAGCATTATCTGGAATTCAGGGTGGGGAATCAAGCCGGTAAGCGAATTGCCGGCGATCCAGGCGCATTACTGGTGTCAAATAACAGAGTAGCTTTGCAAGTAATCCCGGGCCACATCAATTCTGAGTTGAGCGTTTTCCGGTGCAGGCGATCTATGCATATTAAAAGCAAAATAAGACACTTCATCACCATCTTCTATAAAACCGACATACCATAAAACTACCTCACCATCTTCAAGCAATGCAGCACCAGTTTTTGCATACATGTTGTAGGATGCGGTCTCTTCCACCAGCATAATTGCTTTAAGATTGTTTATCATATCATCTGATAAACCAAATTGGTTGTGTTAGACCTTCTGCAGGAATTCAATTTGTTCTAATGCAGAAATTTTCATGCTCCCGGCCACCCAGAAATTATCTATTCCGGATGAAATGTCCTGATTTCCATAGTCAAAGCATGTCAAATATTCACACATGGTGTCACTCCCGATATCACTGGAAATGGACTGATAAATGGGAAATACCGAATTTTGGAAAGCGCCTCTCAAATCAAAAGTATCTGTTGCCCAGTTAGGCATCCACCAGCTTTGCTCAGGGTAAGTTTCCAGGTCAACTGATAAAACCTGGTCAGTTCCTGAAAGTATGTTTGTTTCAAGTGCTATCAAAGAATTTGCTATTTTGAATGTCGAAGCTGGAGAGAAGCGCTCTGATGCTCTTGACTGATTAACTACAATCAGTTCATCTTCACTCTCTTGGTAGAGCGCAAATGCACAGTTATTGGATTCTATGCAGCAATAATCCAGGCTGTTATGGGTACATGCCTGAATAAATAATAAGGCAAAGGCAGCAATAAATCCTTTTATACTATTCATAGCATACAGGTCATAGCATACAGACTGAATTAGGGAGTTATCAGGATAACCGAATAGCTGAGACAAAAAAACAGGATCGAATACATGAAAATTTTAAGCATACTGATCTTCGATCGCTGCTGAAATTCATAATCTTCCTGAATAATCAGATGCTTGGGGATTTTTTTTTCTTTAAATAC
>JAYPJO010000297.1:951-2311 GCA_038128465.1 Gammaproteobacteria bacterium | reverse complement strand
GTTGTCATGCATAAGCTTTTTGATGTCATCGAGATCTGCACCCTCTGCAACAGTTACCAGACGATCTTTTGGCGTCATGATCTTGTCGACAGTGGCGTTAAGGTTATTCTCAAAGCGAACATCCCTGCTGGTGACAATACCGACCAGCTTGTCACTGTCAGCATTTTCAAGCACCGGCATTCCTGAAAAACGGTACTCATTGATCATGTCCAACAATTTGCGGATGGTTGTATCAGGAGTGACGCATATCGGATCGGTGACCACGCCACTTTCATATTTTTTAACCGTTCTGACCTCGCGGGCCTGATCTTCAACGCTCATACTCCTGTGCATGATGCCCAGACCGCCCTCCTGAGCCATGGCAATTGCCAAGCGAGATTCAGTCACAGTGTCCATCGCCGATGAAACCAGGGGAATATTAAGTTGAATGTCTCGTGTCAGGCGGGTCTTTAAATCGACCGAGTTGGGGTGCAACAGAGAGTGTGCGGGAACTAAAAGTACATCATCAAAGGTTAAAGCATCTTCTACAATTCGTAGCATATAGTCACTTTCCACCGGATCCCGAAATCGGGAAAGCGCGGGATTATAAACACATGCCACTGGGCAGTAAATAGTCTTGGCTTCTTGCGCTAGCATAGATGTCTTTTAAGTCATTTGCAGGGGTGTGATAATCATTCTGCGCCTTTGAGATGCTTTTTCACTTTGCCAGGTTCAGGAAAAAGAGAGGACTGTCTGAGGAGTGTGCGACGAGTTCCGCAGCGCTGAAACTGGCAAAGGGAAGATCGAGGGCGCCAGGAATGGTTTTCACAGCCCAGCGACCAAAAAGATGCCTGCATAAACTGCAAAAGGCTTTCAATTTTCGGGTATGATTGCGTGATGACTGATGACCTATTCAGCAATCCTACGCCATCCCGGGAAGACGTCTACAGCGTTTCCGATTTGAATCGCGAGGCCCGTTATTTGCTGGAAGAAAATTTTCCATCGGTTCTGGTTGAGGGTGAATTATCCAATATTGCCATGCCGGCTTCAGGGCACTGGTATTTCACATTGAAAGATGAAAACGCACAGGTCAGATGTGCCATGTTCAGGGGGCGTAACCAGTACGTAAAAATCAAACCTAAAGAAGGTATGCAAATTCAACTGAAGGCCAAACTGAGTCTATACGAAGGCCGGGGTGATTATCAGTTAATCGTGGATTCCATCAGCCCTCTTGGTGAAGGTGCGCTGCGTATTGCTTTTGAAGCACTGAAAAACAAATTGCATGGTGAGGGCTTATTCGATGGTGATTACAAACAGCACTTGCCTACCATACCCGGACATATCGGTGTGATCACATCGCCCAGCGGTGCGGCAATCAGGG
>JAYPJO010000297.1:0-941 GCA_038128465.1 Gammaproteobacteria bacterium | reverse complement strand
GGATATTATCAGTGTACTGAAGCGTCGCTTCCCTGCAATTCCACTTACTATTTTGCCGGTATCGGTACAGGGCGATGAAGCAGCTCCTGGCATGATAGAGGCCATCAGGCTCGCTAATCGAAAACAGGGCTGTCTGAAAGATCTGGACGTATTGATCATAGGCAGAGGCGGTGGTTCACTGGAAGATCTCTGGGCTTTTAATGATGAAAAACTTGCCCGCACCATTTTCGAATCAGAAATTCCTGTTATCAGTGCTGTCGGACATGAGGTGGATTTTACTATTGCCGACTTTGTTGCTGATGTCAGGGCAGCAACACCTTCTGCAGCGGCTGAAATGCTCAGTCCTGATCAGGAAGAATTCATGGCCATTTTTGCTGCCTATCAACTCAAGCTTGGCGATATGCTAAAAAATAAAGTCCGGCACCTTAAACAAAGTCTGATGTGGCTCAGAAAACAAATTAAACATCCGGGTCGACGCCTGCAGGAACAAAGTCAGAGACTGGATGATCTGGAAATAAAAATGCGCCGCGAATTTCATTTTTACCTGATGCAACGCAATAATACTCTCAAAGCGCTTAAGCAGGGTCTGGTTCAGCATTCACCACTTGGCCTGATAAAAACACAACAACAAAACAATCGATTCCTCATCCAGAATTTGCACAAAGCCACGATACAGTCGATAAAAAATTCGCGGCTTAAATTATCAGATCTTGGTCGTGCCCTGAATAATTTAAGCCCCCTTGCCATTCTGGGTCGGGGTTATTCTTTGACTTATGATGCCAGCAACAAGCTGCTGACAAGTGCTACTGAAGTTAAAAATGGCGAGCATATAAGAACTCGCTTACATCAGGGCGAAATAGTCAGTACAGTCACGAGTATTAACCAGAAAAATAAAAACAATTAAATTCCACTTATTCAGATTAAGACATGCTGTTTTTTTG
>JAYPJO010000296.1:0-2320 GCA_038128465.1 Gammaproteobacteria bacterium | reverse complement strand
TCAGCGGGGGCGACAACAGCTTCCGGGTCTTTCAGTATTCTGGGGTCAGCATCTATTAAACCGAGAATGATATCGCGGGCCTGAGCAATGTTATCGTCATAACTGATGCCGATAACCAGATCAATTCGACGGGTTCCAAGTGCATTTACATTGACGATGGTGCCACCGATTACTGCTGAATTTGGAATGATAATGCGCTGATTATCCGGCGTATGTAACAGTGTACAGAACAGGCCGATTTCATCAACCACACCGGCACTGCCGCCTGCATTGATAAAGTCACCGATCTTGAAGGGGCGAAAAATGATTATCATAACGCCAGCAGCAAAATTACTTAAGGAATCCTTTAACGCAAGACCAACTGCCAGGCCAGCGGCACCAACTATTGCCAACAGAGAAGTGATATTGATGCCGAGCTGGTCGACGGCAGCCAACACCACAGCGATGAACAGGATGACATAGACCATTGTGCTAAGAAACTGCACTAGCATCTCATCCATGCCGGATTTGCTCATGGGCTTTTTAGTGAAGTCGGCAATGGCCCGGGCAATTGCCTTCCCGATAAAAAGGATTGCCAGGGCAAGAATTATTCTTATACCCCATGGAATTACCAGGTCATTCAGAACATTTAATCCTTCTTCCATCTGTTATCTTTGGAAAATACGTGTAAGAAATAAAGCGCTTAATTTTATAGAAGCACTTCATTTTATGCCATGAGTGTTTTCATAATCGGACAAAAAAAAGAACTACAAACTTTTTTCAATCCCGTGCAGATACGCTTTAACACTTGCAGGCAGAACAGCAATGTTATAACCGCCTTCAAGTACAGATAAAAGCCTTGAGCGGCAATGTTGTCTGGCAATAAAACCCAACTGTTCTCCTATCCATTGATAAGTGGTGTCTGTCAGGTCAAACGCTGCCAGTGGATCTTCATGGTGGGCATCAAAACCAGCAGAAACCAGTAACAGTTCAGGTTTATATGCTTCTAGGCTGGACAGAACCTGTTCTTTGAATATGTCCTGGTAGGTGCTGTGTCCGGTTCCTGCGGGTAAGGGGATGTTCAGAATGTTGTCAGGAATGTTATCAGCTTTGCTGCCCGTTCCGGGGTAAAACGGACTCTGGTGGGTAGAGATGTAAAACAGACCCGGCTTATTCAGCACAATGTCTTGCGTGCCATTACCATGATGAACATCAAAGTCCATGATGGCAATGCGATTAATCCCATACTTGTTTTGTGCATAGAGCGCAGCAATGGCAATGTGATTGAAAAGACAAAAGCCCATGGCCTGACTGGCAGTGGCGTGATGACCTGGTGGGCGACATGCACTGAACACATGCCGGGCTTTGTCTGTGAGTAAATCATCAATACCCTGGCATGCTGCACCCGTGCCTCTCAGGGCTGCCGATAATGAACTTGCAGACATAAGTGTATCGGCATCAATCTGTACCAGTCCTTCGGCCGGAGCAATCTGCCTGATCTGTTCCAGAAAATCAGGATGATGGGCGAGTAGAACCTGTTCTTCGGTTCCCAGAGGAGCAGTTTCATAGTGGTCTATGTTTTCCAGAATGGCCTGCAAGCGCCTGGGACTTTCCGGATGACCATAGCCTGGTTCATGCTGCAAACAGTCCGGGTGGCTATATACAAGTGTTTCAGGCATTGGTTAATTTTCTCAGCCGCCTGATATGATGTCCTTCAAGGCGCTGAGGTAGAGTATTGGTTCACAGGCCTGCACCTTACTGCGCAGAGTCTCAACTGTGTCGTCAGCTGCGACTGGGATGACATATTGTTTGATGATGGGTCCTTCATCAATACCATCGGTCACGTAATGCACTGTAGCACCGGATTCTTTTTCCCCGGCGGCCAGCACGGCCTGGTGAACATGATCGCCGTACATGCCTTTGCCGCCAAATTTCGGCAACAGAGCCGGGTGGATGTTCAGTATTTTATTGGGGAAAACACGCAGTGTGGCCGGGCCGATTTTCTTCATATAGCCAGAACAAACCACCAGGTCAGTATCAGAATTTCGTAAAACTTTATGGATGGCTTCATCAGCATTGTCTTCACCTCGATGGGTCTTGGCGCTGATGTGGTGCACTTCTATATCGTTGTCCAGGCACCATTGCAGAATCATAGAATCACGGTTATTAGTGATCAGCACACCGATGTCCGCATCGAGCTTATTTTCTTGAATGGCCTTGATGATCGCTCTTGCGGAAGATCCGCCGTGGGAAGCCAGGAAACTGATTATCATTGAGGAATCTTTTAATGACAAAACGGAAATTTTATCCGGTTTCTGGTTTTTTGTCCTGTCTCTCAATC
>JAYPJO010000295.1:0-2322 GCA_038128465.1 Gammaproteobacteria bacterium | reverse complement strand
TAAACATTTTCCTTGCCGGTCATATCGGGATGGAAACTCGCGCCCAGTTCCAGCAGCGCCGCAATTCTGCCTCTGGTCATCACATCTCCAGAGGAAGGCAGAATTGTGCCGGAAAGAACTTTCAACAAGGTACTTTTGCCGGCACCGTTTTGTCCGATAACACCCAGGACCTCACCTGACTCTACTTCCAGACTGATATTTTCAAGGGCATGAATTTTATGAAAGCGGGGCTTGCCACTGAGGATTTCCTTCACCCTGTCCAGTTCTTTCTCGTAATACTTGTAGTACTTTGAGACTTCCTTCATGGAAAGCGCCATGTCTACCATTAAAGCACCTCCCTAATATGAGGAATACTGCGTTTGTAGACGAGCCAGCAAGGACCAAGTGAAAGTAGCCAGATGATCATCGGTCGCGCCACATTCAACCAAGCATATTCACTGTCCTGCAATACTCCGTGCACCACTGCCATCAGGTCGGAAAATGGGTTGATCCAGATGATGCTACTAATGTCTTCAGGAAGCATTGAAGGGAAGTATAAAATTGGAGTAAGAAATAGGGTGATCATCAACAGAAAAGGCATGGCCTGGGCAAAATCCTTGATGAAAAGACCGAGTACCGGAATTAGCAAGCACAATGGAATCAGCCACAGCATAAAAAGTGGCATCACAAACAACGAGAATAATGCTTTATCAATTCCCCCTATAACTAAGTTCAGGAAAAAGTAGGCGCTGCCATAGACCAGACATGGAATTGTCATCACCAGCATTGGTAGCAATTCAAGAGGAAACGGGTTGCGCCGGTAAAGGGGGGCGAACTCGCGGAACATGTTCGTGGACCTGCTGATGACCTCCGCCACGCATAACCACGGTAACATTCCTACAAGCAGGTATTCCAGGAAATTTGGCCCCCTTCCTTCTGCGCGAACTGAAAATATAACGCCAAATACAAACCAGTACCCAAGAATCTGCAGGCCAGGCTGAACCAGCGTCCAGACTTTCCCCAGCATGGTGCCAGAGGTTCTGTTTATAAGGTCCCGCCTCAGCAGCAAGATGTAAAGGGACCAGTTTTTAAACACCGCGCCGCAGGGATATAAGAAGCCACCAATAATGTTTTTGAAATAACCGGTTATGTATCTCATTGCAGAAACCCGTCTTCATTAAGAATAACAGGCCTCTGAGGAATACTCTGGTACGGATTGATTTTCAAAACCCTGGGACTGTCATTAAATGAGGTTATCTGAACTGTTTCGGAAAATGCTGTTGTTGTAATGTCAGGCTGCAAGGCTTCATCATCGAAAAGATCATCCTCCTGCACCAGTTTCTTGTACGCCATAATTGTGTAGAAGCTGGTCGTCCTGCGTGAATTCAGCCATGGCCTCAACTCAGCCATATTTTCAGCCGGTACTATCTGTGCCACATCACCGTTGCCCCTGAATTCATTTTGCTCCCGAAACGCAAGAATTTCAGCGATCAGTTCATCATCAAGGCCTGGCAGCAGCTGCATAGCCTCGACAGTAGCCAGGTTCAGATTAATGAGTTCGTCATCTGTATAAAGTGTAAACGCGGCGTCCAGGTCCACATCTGCAAAGACTTCATCAAAACCCCTTATGTGCAAAATCTCTTCCACCGTTTCAAGTTTGCCATTACGCTGAGTAAATGGCGTTTCAAGGTTTTCATAGTATTCATTTTCAGCGCCATTGATACCGGGATTATCATTGAGATCGACCCAGTCTCCCCAAGCGGCAATCAGCTCATCAATCTGGTCATCAGCGTCTTCCCCCAGTTTTTTCTCAAGCAGGGAGCGCATCCGCGGACGCCCTATCTCCCTGAGATTTATTTTCCCTCCATGGTCATAGATACGGACAGATATGCCCTCTGCCTGCGGATAATGCAGCTGGAGCTCCTGGCCATTAAACCGGAAAAATGGGTTCCTGTTTATCTCATTAAGGTCATCTATACTCTCTGGCGCCCGTGGCATCCTTTCAAGCATCAATTCCATTTCTGCCTGGTTGATGGCCGAGATGACATTGGCCCATTCGCCCAGCTCTTCCTGGTGAAAAAATGCCGCCCTGGAAGACAGGCGTATCTGTCCCGCTATTACTGTCACCAGTATTGTCAGCAGGATGACGGTCCAAAGGGTCACAACAATTACCGACCCTTTTTGAGCAAACCTTGTGGCTGTAATTGTCATATTGGCGGAATTGTCGGCTGGATGTCTTCGTGCTGCCAGGTTTTAATGCCGGCAAGAATCTCCAGCACCTCTTCATCAAGAAAATCATCAATGGGCGTCATTACTATATGCACGGCTATCGGCAGGCTTTGC
>JAYPJO010000294.1:0-2371 GCA_038128465.1 Gammaproteobacteria bacterium | reverse complement strand
GGATATTGCATCCAACTCTAACTAATAAACTGGACTCGGTATTGGGGGTTGGTCATGATTCTTAACGCAGTCGGGACAGCCATGTCCGACGAAAATGGTTATGTTCAGGCGGAAATTACCCATGACACAAATTCCTTCGAAATAGTTAAGGGTGAGTTAAACTGTGAAGCCAGTTTTGTAAATCCCAGAACAGAGAGTTTGATCATTCAGCTGGGAACACTAAAATGTCTTTAATATTAGTAAAATGTCTTTAATATTGGTCGAGTGATATAGCACCATAGGAATAGCGGCACGAATTAGTTCAAACGTTGACTTGAAGGCATACAAAATGCTGGCTGTTATTAAATAACAGCCAGCAAAACACTTATGTGTTAAACACTTATCTTTTGTAGAGTCTCAACCAGTTCATCTGTTTTCGAATAAAATGGTGAATGGCTAGAGTCTATTGAAAATACTGCTTTGCAGGGTGAAGCGTCAATCATTTTGCGTTGCATATCAGGATGAATCGCCCTGTCTTCAGTCAGCACAATATAGTAGCGCGTAACCGAGCCAAAATTTTCTTCCGTGATTTCCACCGGTGTTGCCAGAGGAGCCAGTGCCTGGGCATGGTGATGCGCGATGGCATATTCATAGTCCTCATCACTGCAATCGTGATAGAAAAGATCCCTGATTTTATCGGCTTGCAATGTGGCAGTGACATGATCTTCGGCCGGTATTAATGCCGGTGGCACAGAGGAATGTTCATTGGATTCTTCCAGTGACAGCAGGGACTGTCCGGACTTGGGCAGAAATCCTGACAGATAAACAAGTGCGCCAACCTTGTCAGGCCGCAACTCGGCGGCTGCGGTAATGGCCAGGCCGCCCATGGAATGACCCACCATGACGACCTTCTCATCCTGCTGGTCAAGCACTTCAACCAGTTTACTGGCATAGGCATCCAGACTTACCTCACTGGCAGGGGTAGTATCCGCACCTGAGCCCGGCAAGTCCGGGACAATCACTTTATGCCCGTCCGCCTCAAGACCGGGTACGACTTTATTCCAGCACCAGGCAGCATGCCAGGCGCCATGAACCAATACATACGTTGTCATAATGAATTCCTGTTAATACAAATAAAATTAATTCAAAATACTGTTAAGCCGCTCATTGACAGCATCCCTGACTTCTTCTTCCTGCTCTTCCACCAATTTCCTCGCCCGCACTTTCGACCTGCTCTACCTGTTCCATAGCCTCTTCAAGTCGTGCCTCAGCAGCCACCCTGGTTTCCTCCAGCATCTCTTCAGCCTGCTCTACCATGTTGGCAGCTTCTTCCTGCACGGCGTCAATAGTATCTTCAACCGTTGCGTTTGCGCTTGATTATGAAGTGCTCGCAGCAGGTTGTGGTGCAGGTGCGGTGTCTTCTGACCCGCAGGCTACCAGCGCACCTGAAAGAGCTATCAGCACAGGGGCCAGGATTATTTTGTTGCGACGAATTTTCATCTGAACGTCCCTCCAGAGCCATTTAGATAATTAATTCAAGTATCCCGTATTTTCCAATAGATGTGAAGCATCCAGGAAGGGTTGATGCAATAGCCATGCTTTACGGTACACTTGGCTGTAAATCAGATTTTTACATGGACATGACATGCAATTTTTTACTTTCACCAACAACGACAAAATGCCGATGCTTGGACTGGGCACCTGGAAAACAACCAGTGATGATATAAAGCCGGTCATCAGGCAGGCCATAACAACCGGTTACCGTCATATCGACTGTGCTGCTGTCTATGGCAATGAAAGCGGGATCGGCGAGGCCATTGCAGAACTCATGTCATCTGGAGAAATAAACAGGAAGCAGTTGTGGCTGACATCCAAACTCTGGAGCAACTCGCATTACCCGGATGATGTTGCCCCTGCCCTGCAAAAAAGCCTGGATAAACTGCAGACCGACTACCTGGATCTTTATCTTATTCACTGGCCACTGGTCATCAAACCCGCTGCCTCTCCACCTTACGCTGATGATGATTTTCTCAGCCTGGAGGAGTTGCCAATCATTGAAACCTGGCAGGCACTGGAAGCATGTGTTGATCAGGGCCTCATCAAACATATTGGCGTGAGTAATTTCAGTGTACCCAAACTGAAGGCATTGCATGCTCAAAGTCGCATCAAGCCCGAAATGAACCAGGTGGAGCTGCACCCTCTGTTGCAGCAACCTGAACTGCTCGATTATTGCCAACATGCAGGTGTTCATGTGACTGCCTATGCGCCACTGGGTTCGGGTGATAGGCCGGATTTTTTCCGTGAAGATAACAGCCCAAGCCCGATTGCCCTGCCTGCGATTACCAAAATAGCCAGGCAGCATGATGCCACCCCGGCGCAGATACTCCTGGCC
>JAYPJO010000293.1:0-2391 GCA_038128465.1 Gammaproteobacteria bacterium | reverse complement strand
TAACATCATGGGCCGGTGAAAGAAGGCGAAATTGCCAAGCGTAATCGGGGTGTTCTGGTCTCCATGGTCAAGGGAAAAACCCTGGCTTATGCCTTATTTACATTACAAGACAGAGGACGACTGTTTGTTGAGCCGGCAGTGGATGTATATGAAGGCATGATCGTAGGACTGCATAGCCGCGAGAATGACCTGGTGGTTAATCCCACCAAGGCTAAACAATTAACCAATATTCGGGCTGCTGGTACTGATGAAAACCTGATATTAACGCCACCCATTAATCACAGTCTTGAACAGGCCATGGAATTTATCGAACCGGATGAGCTGGTTGAAATAACACCACAGAGTATCCGCTTACGTAAGATGTATCTTACTGAGAATGAACGTAAACGTATGTCCAGGGGTTCAGAAGCCAGAGGCTGACTCAGCTTAATTAAAAAGATAATTTACAAAATGTTAGCACTTATTCAACGTGTAAAGTCCGCTTCAGTATCGATTGACAGCAAGGTCGCCGGTCAAATAGGTCAGGGTCTGCTGGTATTTCTTGGCATCGAGAGAGAAGATGGTAAAACCGAGGCAGATAAATTACTGCACAAAGTAATGGCTTATCGTGTGTTTGCAGATGCTGACGAAAAAATGAATCTGAGCGTCCAGGATGTCCATGGTGGCTTGTTAATTATTTCACAATTCACCCTGGCAGCTGATACTAAACGAGGACTACGTCCAAGTTTTACAGCAGCAAAATCACCACAGGAAGCAAAAGAGTTATACCAATATTTTTTAACCCAGGCTGAAGCTCAGTATGACAAAATTTCGAGTGGAGAATTCGGTGCAGAAATGCAGGTGAGCCTGATTAATGACGGACCGGTTACTTTTCTACTGGAAAGTTAAGGAGTGTCTGGCCAATTCGATGATAGATGAGTCATCGCCTTAACTGGTTTTTTCTGATTCACTATTTTTTTCACTTTCACTTTCGTTTTCACTGTCACTATTGTCTACAGTGCTATCCTCATCATCCGGTTTTTGTATGATCCTGCCGGCAATCACGCCGGCTTCAAATAACATCCACATTGGAATGGCCAGCATGGACTGGGAAAAGGGGTCAGCGGGTGTCAGTAACATGCCTACAACAAAACAGCCGATAACAACGTAAGGTCTTTTCTGAGTTAATTTATCCGGTGTTGTTGCACCGGAAATCACCAGTAAAACTGTCGCAATCGGTATTTCAAAGGTGAGCCCGAAGGCAAAAAACATCAGTAACACAAAGTTAAGGTATTCGGTTATATCGGTCATGATCGCAACTCCTTCCGGAGCAACCGATGTAAAAAAACTAAAGATAAAGCCCAGCACAATGAAATAAGAAAAAGCAATACCCAGGTAGAAAAGAATGATGCTGGATACCAGGATGGGGAAAGCAATCCTGATTTCATTTTTATACAGACCAGGGGCAATAAAAGCCCAGAGCTGATGCAAAATAAATGGTACTGATATAAACACTGCTGTAAAAAAAGCCAGTTTAAAGGGGGCGAAAAAGGGAGAAGTGACCTGAGTTGCAATCATTTCAGCGCCTTCCGGTAAAACATTCAATAAAGGTGAGGCAACGAAAATATAAATTTCGTTGGCAAAAGGAAACAGGCAGAGAAAAACAATCAGGACAACCAGCAGGGAACGCATGATACGATCACGCAATTCCACCAGATGTGAAATAAGCGGTTGCTCTTTGGGGTCTTTTTCTAACGCCATTCTGACTATCTTGTTATCTGACTATTTATTAACTATCGGTATTTTTTGGGGCTGTGGTTGATGACGGCTGATCGGGTTGAGTTAGACTGGAAGAGTCCTTTTTTGCAGCCGCTGCAGTCATGTTTGTTTCAGCGCTATTGTCAGCTGCGTTTGCCGTTTCTTTTGTTTCTTCACTGTTGTCCGTTTTGCCACTGTTTAAAATCTGTTGCTTAAGATCCAGATTGCTTTTCAAACTGTCTGTCTGTTTTTTTGCTGTTTCAACTGTGTCAGTGATTTGTTTCTTGCCTTCATTGAATTTCTCCATGATGGCTTCGTTACGTAACTGTCGGCGAATATCATCAGCGCCGATTTCTTTTTCGATATCACGTTTGATGTCATCGAAACTGCGTCTGAAACGACCAATCCATAATGCCATTGTTCTCAAAGCACCGGGCAGCTTGTCCGGCCCAAGAATTAATAGGCCAACTACACCAATTACCAAAATTTCAAAAAAACCGACGCCTGTCATAGGAATAAAGCCTGTTTATCAGATTAAGACTTGTTTTCCTCTTCTACTTTTTCAGCCTTCACGTCAAAAGTATCGCCTTTATCTTCTTCGGTAATTTTTGCCTGAGCGGCATCATCTTTTTTTTCTTCACCTTCATCCATAGC
>JAYPJO010000292.1:0-2431 GCA_038128465.1 Gammaproteobacteria bacterium | reverse complement strand
TTACCTCGTCTTACCATCACTCATAACATTTTAAGAAATATTAGCCAGTTCATTTTTTCGTCTGTACTTCGCTCGTGATGCTGTCTGAGGTCTTATTGAAGATTCTTTCGACAAACTTTTTTTCTGACCTTGCTTTTGCGGTTAAATGGCCTGGTAATAAACCCTGAGTACTGCTAATTATTGCGAAGCGTAATAATAAGCATTCTTATTTATTATTTTCCTTATAAATTAATAGCTTAGCTATAGACTTTTCATTTTGACTTGGTCAGAATGGTTTTGCTTTTAGAACTAAAAAATCGTAGTACGGAGAATCTTAATGAAAGGCGACAAGCAAGTTATTACTCACCTCAATACCGTTCTTGGCAATGAACTGATCGCCATTAACCAGTATTTTTTACACGCCAAAATGTTTCAGGATTGGGGACTGAAAGAATTGGCTGAATTCACTCATCATGAGTCTATTGATGAAATGAAACATGCCGATCAACTGATAGAACGCATTCTTTTTCTGGAAGGGTTGCCAAATTTACAGGACCTTGGCAAGCTGCATATTGGTGAAGATACCGAAGAAATGCTCAGATGTGACCTCGATCTTGAAATGCGAGCCATTCCGGATTTACGTGAAGCTATAAGTTATTGCGAAAGTATAAAAGACTTTGTATCGCGTGATTTATTTCAGGAAATTCTGGATGCTGAAGAAGAACATGTTGATTGGTTAGAAACCCAGCTTGGTCTGATTGAAAAATTAGGTATTCAAAATTATCTGTCTGAAAAAATGGGTGAATCGAACTAAGACCCTCTTACTTCATTCCAAAAAAATCCCCGGTCAGTGTCAGCTGGCCGGGGATTTTTTTAATCAATAAATAAGGCCTTATTCCATGGCTTCAGCCAGATCAATAATGACCTGCACAGTCTCATGACTATCTGTTTCTGCCATCATGAAATGCCCATTACCAGAAAAACCCAGATCATTGAGGTAGATAAAACTTGCATCCGCACCGGCCTGCCTCAGAACTTTAGTAGCACATTCCATACCGAGTGCCTGCGTCAGTCCCTGCTCTGATCCAACCATGGCAACAGGTTTACCAGCCAGGTTAGTTAGTTGACTGACTGAGCCCTGTGGTTGCACCATGCAGCCATCAGCATCAGCAACAGGGGCAAAATTTGCCGGCAAAGCTGGAGAGAATGCCATGTAAGCCCTGGTAGCTTCTTCCAGCATGTTACTGCCCGCAGCTTCAATGGCAATAATGCCTGCGACATTGTCAGGGTTGTTTTCATTCGCTAACCAGCCTGTTGGTCCACCAGCAGAATGCGTAATAATAATTGCCGGGCCAATACGATCCAGTAACAGAGCCAGGTCGGCCCCAGCGATATCATTACTGGCAGCAGGACCGGGTGGTGAACTGGCAAGCCACTTCAATACATTTTCGCCGCTGGGACCATCATCGCCAGGCCAGTTATCCGCTGTTGCCAGAAAAGAAATTAAACCAGAGGATGTAGCACTTCCCAATTCTCCATAACTGGCGTGGGTTGGGGAACGTCCATAACCGGGACGATCAATCCAGTAGACATCAAAACCAGCGGCCAGGAAATAATCCCGCCAGCCATCGCGTCCATCCGGAGTACTGAACCAGTCGGTAGCCTGCCCTCCCCCGCCATGAACCAGAACCAGCGGATAAGGATGCTGCCTTTCTGCCGGCAGTTGATAGCCCACAAACATCTGATTTTGCATGGCAATACCGGGCGCACCGAAAGGACCAGCATTAGGATTGCCTTCTACTTCATAGGTTTCTCCACCCACGTAGAAATGCCCCTGACCACGTAAAGTCAGTATGCCTGCTTCGCCTTCAGCTAAGCTTGATGTTGAAAAAACAACTGATAACAGAGTAAAATCTGCAATCAGCATGCTTTTTTTATTTTTAGAAAAAACCATTTTATTCTCCGAGCCTATTTAAAACAGAACGCGCAGAATAACTCTTAAAGCAATGAGGGTCTATGCTTTAACCAGGAATATAGAGGAGTTCGATTTACTGAATAAGGTTGAAGTGACAACTAAGCCAGAGCAGTCTGATGGCTGTTCAGTAATTGGCGCCAGTTATAAAAACCATAAACAACAATAATTAAATACATCAAAAATAACGCTGCCGTGAGGTAAAGGCCACGGTCCAGATACAGATAAATAGAGATGGCATCGATAACAAACCAGTAAATCCAGTTTTCAAGAATTTTGTAAACCACCATAAAGGTGGTGATGATACTGGCACAGGTGGTAAAAGAATCAAGATAAGGCCAGGCTGCCGGAGTATAGCTTTCCAGTATCCAGCCAGACATCCATGCCAGTAAAACCATCAGCAACATGATTATCATATGTTTCCAGCTGGCCAGGGTTTTTATCTGCACACCCTGATGTTGAACCCCGCCATATTGCCAC
>JAYPJO010000291.1:1463-2459 GCA_038128465.1 Gammaproteobacteria bacterium | reverse complement strand
GTGCAATACACTCTGGATATCATAGAAGATGTGGCCGGGATCATTAACCTGGATCGGCAGCGTATTTATGCTACCGGGTTTTCAGGTGGTGCACGCATGACCAGCAGGCTGGCCTGTGAACTTTCGGACGTATTGGCCGCAGCTGCACCTGTTTCAGGACTACAATATCCTGACGATTGTGTCCTGAAACGTTCGATACCTGTTCTCTCTTTTCATAGTCTCGATGATCGGGTCAATAACTATGTGTGGTCTGAAAACTCTCCTCCATACTGGCGTATGAACGTTGAAACTGCGCTTGATAGATGGCGCCAGGCAAACAATTGCTCGCTTACCAGCAGTTCGCACCGGCTTTCACAGTATGTGAATTATTATCACTGGTCTGATTGTGCGGGTTCAGCTGAAATGCAGTTTTACCAGTTAGGCAATGGCGGACATACCTGGCCGGATTCTCCTACACCCGCTTCCAATAAGGATATCAGCGCCAGTGAACTAATCTGGAATTTTTTCAGTAGTCATTCACTTCCTTAAATAACAAAGTAAATTTTAATAAAACCCGGGCTGAAGATGACATTTAGCAGGATTGACATCTTGTGCAGTAATTTTCAGTCAGGTTACTTGGGGTCATAATATTATCGAAACGAAACAGCACTTGGTTGGATTGATTGGTGAAAATATTCTTTCATCAAAATCTCCGGCTCTGCATGAGGAAGAGGCTAAACATACTGGCATTGACCTAAGATATAGGTTGTTTGATTTTGCCGATTTAAAAAAAAGCAGTGATGATATTGAAGCTTTCCTCAAGACTGCCTCACAGTCAGGTTTTTCCGGGCTTAATGTTACTCATCCTTTTAAGCAGGAAGTGATTGCTTATCTGGATGAAGTTTCGGATTGGGCAGAACTCATTGGTGCAGTCAATACAGTGGTGATTGGTAATAATAAACTCATTGGCCATAACACTGACTTTTTGGGTTTCAGGGAAGCTTTCAGCATCGAATT
>JAYPJO010000291.1:0-1453 GCA_038128465.1 Gammaproteobacteria bacterium | reverse complement strand
AAAATCTTTTTATTTATGATAAAAATCCAGACAAAGCACATCAGCTGGCAAACAAATTACAGCAGCGCTATCAGGATGCAGCTTCAATAGTTTGTGTAGATGATCCTGAGCAGACTTTGCTTACTGCTGATGGTTTGATTAATACCACGCCTGTTGGTATGAAAGAATATCCAGGCATGCCTATTGAGGGAGGATTGTTAAGAAAGGACATGTGGGTTGCTGATGTCATTTACTTTCCACTTAATACCGAGCTGATACATAACGCTGCCATTGCCGGGTGTCGAACTATGAATGGTGGCCGCATGGCGGTTTATCAGGCAGCTCATTGTTTTAAGCTTTTTACCGGAATGCAAGCTGATACAAACAGGATGCTTGCTCACTTTGAAACATTACATCTGTAAACGAGGTTAAGGTGATTAATTCAGAAGAACATGAGCCTGGTGGAGAACATCAAACCCGGAAGGCAACAGCCAGTGGCTGGATTGGTTCCGCACTTGAATACTATGATTTTTTTATCTATGCGACGGCAGCGGCCCTGGTATTTCCGCAACTGTTTTTCCCTTCGGATGATCCACGTATTGCTATTGTAGCTTCCCTGGCAACCTATGGTGTGGGTTATGTAGCCAGACCCCTGGGTGCCATTTTTCTAGGGTACTGGGGGGATACACACGGCCGTAAAAAAGTATTGTTACTGTGCATGTTCATGATGGGTGGGTCGACAATGGCGGTGGGATTCCTGCCAACTTATCAGCAGATTGGCTGGTTTGCCCCCTTGCTGCTGGTGGTATTGCGATTGATTCAGGGTTTTGCTGTTGCCGGCGAAATTTCAGGCGCAAGCACCATGATTCTGGAACATGCACCCTTTGGCAAAAGGGGTTTTTATGCCAGCTTCACATTGCAGGGAGTGCAGGCCGGTCAAATTTTTGCTGCCGCTGTGTTTTTACCACTGGCTTATTTTCTTGATGAAGAGTCGTTCCAGGCATGGGGTTGGCGCATACCATTTTTACTTAGTTTTATCGTTATCTATGCGGGTTATGTCATCCGAAGAAATGTGAAGGAGAGTCCGGCTTTTATTGAAGAGCAGGAAGAGCATATGGTTCCTAAAATGCCTCTTGTTGAAGCAATCCAGACACAGTGGCGTGACATGCTGCGGGTGATAACCATGTCCCTGATGAATGTTATTCCGGTGGTGACAACCGTTTTTGGTGCTGTGTTTGCCGTGCAGGAAAGTTACGGCGTAGGCTTTGATAATTCTGTTTATTTATGGATACCGGTTTTAGGCAATATCGTTGCCGTAATATTTATTCCGGTGGTTGGAAAGCTTTCTGACAGGGTGGGCCGTCGTCCGCCGATTATTTTTGGAACCCTGTGTTCCGGCTTGCTTTCATTTGCCTATTTATATGCTATCAGTATCCACAATGTGCCCATGGCTATTTTGATGTCACTCTTAATG
>JAYPJO010000290.1:0-2464 GCA_038128465.1 Gammaproteobacteria bacterium | reverse complement strand
CCTGGATGTCCGGGTAGTGGCCTTTGTAGTTGCTATGCTGGTCGGAATATTTCTGCAAGACAGAATATTTCCTAATTAAAAACAATTAATTACTCTTCTTCTTTGCTGATAATCTCTACCAGCATGAGAATTACTTGAAATTCGATTTTCTGAACATACATATTCTGTACGGTCTGAAATAGACCTGCGCTGACAGCAGAGACTGTCAGGAAAACATCCAAGATTTAGGAGTTGAAGCATGAAAATAACAATGCGTTATTTTCCTGTGATGCTGTTGGTTTGCCTCTTATCTTTTGGCTTAAGCACCAACAACATTGCGCAGGAAAAGCCCGGCGACAGACCCGGAATCGCGGGCATACTGGAGGGCATTACCCCGGCGGTGGTGAATATATCCGTTACCGGCTCTGCCGCGATCCCTCAAAACCCATTACTAAACGATCCTTATTTCAGACGTTTTTTCAACGTCCCTGAACAGCCGCAGACACGTCCGGTTCAAAGTGCAGGATCCGGCGTGATCATAGATGCCAATGAAGGCTATGTGCTGACCAATCATCATGTGGTGAATAACGCAGAGGAAATTGAAATTACACTTCAGGACCGTCGCAGGGTTACCGCAGAACTTGTCGGTAGTGATGCAGGCACCGATATTGCGCTACTCAGGATAGTTGCAGATAGCCTTGTGGCCATTCCCCGGTCAGATTCCGAAACACTGAGAGTCGGGGATTATGTTGCTGCAATCGGTAATCCCTTTGGCATCGGCCAGACGGTGACGACAGGTATGGTGAGCGCGCTAGGCCGTCAGACCGGTATAAGCCAGGGTGGATACGAGGATTTCATCCAAACCGATGCTTCTATTAATCCCGGCAATTCCGGTGGTGCCCTGGTCGATTACAACGGCAATCTCGTCGGTATCAATACGGCCATTATTTCTCCGGCTGGTGGTAACGTGGGTATTGGTTTCGCTGTTCCCATCAACATGGTCATGGCTGTGGTGGAACAGTTGCTTGAATTTGGTGAAATAAGGCGTGGCATGCTTGGTGTGCAGATCACTGACCTCGATCCTGATCTTGTCGAAGCACTGGAACTGCAGGTAACCAGAGGTGCTGTTGTATCCAGTGTGATTGCTGACTCGCCGGCGGAGAACGTGGGAATAGAAGCCGGAGACATCATAGTGTCAGTGGATGGGGAACCTGTTGAGAGTGCCTCGGACCTGCGCAATATTATTGGATTGACACGCGCAGGTACCGAAGTGGAAATCGGCGTAGTACGTGAAAACCGGGGCAGAAATTTTGCTGTCCAGATTGGAGATTCACCGGACGTTGCTAGTGAGCCCATTGAAGCCAAGGCTACTTCAGTTCTTGAGGGGGCTGAATTGAACAGTATTCCCCTCAATCACCGCGCTTATGGCGAATTTGAGGGAGTATATATCTCAGCCGTCGCTCAGGGCAGCCGCGCATTCAGAAATGGTCTCGAGGCGGGCGATATCATCACGGCCGTTAACAGGCAACCTGTAAGCACCCGCCGGGAATTAATCGATATCCTGGAGGGAAATTCTGGCACCGTAGCCATGAATGTGTTGCGTGGAGAACTGCAGTTGTTTCTGATTATGCGTTAACAACTAAACATTACTCACACTTAAGGAGGATTTGATAATGAAACTATTTTTCAATTCAATGTCAGCCGCCAAAGGTCTGAAAATATTTACAGTAATGATGATGTTATCTGCGGATGTGCAGGCAGCTTCTATTTTGACTTTGTCCGGTGAGACAGAAGAGGTCAAATACGATTCGGATCGTGAAATACGGATCTCTGTGATTGACTGGTCTGGGGAAGAAGCGAAAACAGCTGTCGAACTGGCCTGGAAAAAATACCAGCAGGACAATGATGTTGATGCATTTCTTGAAACACTTGAGGCCCAGGAGTCCAGGGGTTACCTGTTTACTGCTGCCGCAACGGGTTACAAAATCAAATATGCCTGGCAGGAAGAAACCGGAAATGGACAAATGATGCACTTTCTCGTCATGCCGGGGTTGAAGACAAGAAATCCCTACATGTGGAGCACACCAAACAATGACTCGCCTGAGTTCACGCTAGTACAGGTCCATGTGGGTTATGAAACCGGGATTGCGAAAACCTCGCTCGACGGGCAGATAGTTGTTAATGAATCAGGCACCCTAGTACTCGACAGGTTTGAAACACTTTCAAAGTTTGCCAGCCTGCAAGACAGTACGCCTTATTACCTTAAATAGTGCTGCATACTTTATTTCGCATAAAATGCTGACATGCTTTAATGCGCTCAGCATTTTTTTTGCTCATGACTATTCTAGAAACTCTTTTTCCTATAATCGCCATTGCTTTCATGGCCTGGTGCGCGGCGCACTGGAAATTCCTGTCTGAATCAGAAACCAAGACATTTGAAAAAATTGCCTTTAACTTTTTCGTCCCCTGCATGCTCTTTTACGGC
>JAYPJO010000289.1:1663-2497 GCA_038128465.1 Gammaproteobacteria bacterium | reverse complement strand
TCTCATGCCGATATCGTCATTTTCACTGAAAGTATTACCACAAAATCATGTCCTGCACTGGCAGCTGGTTGCCTTGGCCAATTATCGGGCCTGGTTGTTTTTTCCGGAAAAAAGCGACGAGTTGGTTATCAATGTGGATTTGCATGTAGACATGTCGGTTATTAATCCCTTTGATTTTTTTCTGGAAGAATATGCGGAAAAATTTCCGTTCAGTTATGACGAACAGCTGCAACAGGATTTGGCACCTTACATGAAAATCACGGAGCGGGGCCCACTGCTGATGGACTTTGTCAGCAATATAGATCTTAAGCAACAGGGCAGTATTGAATTCCTGGTTGCCCTGAATAAATCAGTATTGGACAGAGTGGCATATCAGATCAGGCACGAGCCGGGTGTACAAAGTTGCGAAGAAACCCTTCAGACAGCCATCGGTTCCTGTCGAGACAGTGCGTTGTTGCTCATGCAGATAATCCGGCATCTGGGACTGGCATCACGTTTTGTTTCAGGCTATCTCGTGCAGCTCAGGGCAGATGAAGAAGCGCTTGCCAGAGGGGAAGGGCCAACCGAAGATTTTTCCAGTCTGCATGCCTGGTCAGAAGTTTATATACCAGGTGCCGGCTGGATAGGTCTGGATCCGACATCAGGTCTATTTGCCGGTGAAGGTCATATCCCTCTGGCCTGTACCCCTGATCCGCAAAGTGCGGCACCCGTAAGTGGAACCACTGAACCCTGCCAGGTGGTATTCAGCCATGAAAATTCAGTTCAACGTCTATAAGTTGACTGGTCGGTAAAGCATTGGGTGTAAAGATTTAAGAGCAATATCAACTGGCTTTA
>JAYPJO010000289.1:0-1653 GCA_038128465.1 Gammaproteobacteria bacterium | reverse complement strand
TATTGAATCTGACCAATTGTCGTTTCGGCCCCCAATCACCAGGCTGTGCATCATATTGACCCGGTAATGTTTGCCCGCACTCCCGGCACTCACCAAGCTCATTCAGGTGCCAGAAATCCAGCTGATAACGGTTTCGTTTTATCAGCAGGGCATTACAGTTGGCACAATAGGTGGAACCACCAATCGCATCACTGACATTACCGGTATAGATATGATGGCATCATCATCGAAGAGCATGGAAAAAGTGCTACCTATTTACCTTCAGTCTGGGAAAAAATTCCGGACCCGCAAATTTTCATCCGTGAATTGCGACGCAAGGCTGGACTTGATCCTGATGGCTGGGGTGATGATACCGAGGCGCTGCGATACAGTACTTTCGAATTTTCATAATGAAACTATATATGGCATGATGGCTCAATCATTCTTACCCGAGCTGACTGGGCATTCCCCAAAATAACCTTAGTGTTATCAGGATTATTTCAGACACAAGAACAATCGAATGGCAATTAACTGGAAGACATATAAACCCGGAAAATTTTACGATGAATTGATCAGTTCTCCGGGTTATCCTCGCAAACCTGCGCGGATTTTAACCCGCTATCTGGCCTCCCTGAGTCATGAAGAACTCAGGGAACGTAAAGCTGCCGTGGAACACGCCATCAAAAGCATGGGAATTTCTTTTACGGTTTACAGTGAGGCTGGCAATATAGACAGGCAGTGGCCCTTTGATCTTGTTCCCAGAATTATTTCAGAAAAGGAATGGAATCATACCAGTGACGGACTAAAGCAAAGGCAGCAGGCACTTAATTGCTTTATTCATGATGTCTACAATGACGGAAAAATTTTTAAAGATAAAATCCTGCCTGCTGAATTGATAAAAAAATCCAAAAACTACCGTAAAGAGTGCAAAGGCATGAAGCCTTTGCATGAAGTCTGGGCTCACATTTGTGGTACGGATCTGATACGCGATGCTGATGGCAAATTCTATGTTCTGGAAGATAACCTGCGTGTACCTTCCGGCGTGTCCTATATGCTGGAAAACAGAACAGTAACCAAACGTGTATTTCCCGAGCTGTTTGAAAACTATGATATTCAGCCTATAACCGATTATCCCAGCCAACTTTTTGACACACTGGCTGCTATTTCACCGGAACCTAAAGACTATCCTGAAGTTGTCGTCCTGACGCCCGGTATTTATAACTCAGCTTATTTTGAGCATTCTTTTCTTGCTCAGCAAATGGGCTGTGAACTTGTGCAGGGCAGTGATCTGGTTGTTGAGGATGATCATGTTTTTATGAAAACGATAGAAGGGCTGGCACCTGTTGATGTCATTTATCGCCGTATTGATGATATGTTTCTTGACCCGGAGGCTTTTTACAAAGACTCTGCGCTGGGCGTACCTGGTTTGATGCGAGCCTGGCTCAAAGGTAATGTTGGCCTGGCTAATGCCCCGGGTGCGGGTGTTGCTGATGATAAGGTTATCTATACCTTTGTGCCGGAAATGATCAAATATTATCTGGGCGAGGATGCCATATTACCCAATGTTCCCAGTTATTTATGTACCGATAAAAAACAGTGTCAGCATGTGCTGCAAAACCTCGACAAACTGGTTGTCAAACCAGCAAACGAGTCGGGTGGGTATGGGATGTTACT
>JAYPJO010000288.1:0-2503 GCA_038128465.1 Gammaproteobacteria bacterium | reverse complement strand
CACAACGTGAAGTCAATGAAATCATGAATCGTCTGGAAGAGTCAGTTGACAAGCCAACCCATAAGACAGTATACGAACCAGGTGAAATGGTCAGGGTTATTGATGGGCCGTTCAATGACTTTACCGGCACAGTTGAAGAAGTGAATTATGAGAAGAGCCGGGTTAGGGTTGCGGTTCTGATATTTGGAAGGTCAACGCCGGTTGAACTAGAATTCTCACAGGTTGAGAAGGGTTAAAAAGAAGTAAAATTTGGTGGAACTTTTCAAGATATGAAAAGTTCTTAATTAAAAAGTCGCTGTCGTTCTTTTTTGAAGCAGCGCCAGGGTAGTTGAAAAACTGTGACCCAAAGGAGTATATATAATGGCTAAGAAAGTCCTGGCTTATATCAAGCTACAGGTAGGTGCAGGAAAGGCTAATCCAAGCCCCCCAGTTGGCCCGGCACTGGGTCAACACGGCGTTAACATCATGGATTTCTGTAAAGCCTTCAACGATGAAACACAGAGCTTTTAACCTGTTCTTCCTATCCCCGTTTTAATTACTGTATATGCTTACAGATTTTTTACATTTATTACCAAAACGCCTCCAGCTGCAATTTTATTGCAAAAAGCAGCAGGTCTTAAGAAAGGCAGTGGACGTCCCAATACTGAAAAAGTTGGTAAGGTAACTCGTGCCCAGCTTGAAGAAATTGCGACTCTGAAGATGCCTGACCTCACTGCAGCTGATATGGATGCAGCTGTGCGTACCCTGGCTGGTAGCGCTCGGAGTGCTGGTATTGAAACTGAGGGGGTTAAGTAATGGCTAAATTAACCAAAAAAGCAAAGTTGATTGCTGCAAAACTGGAGGCTGACAAGTCTTATCCAATTGATGAGGCAGTTGCACTGATCGCCGAGTTTGCCAACTCTAAATTTAAGGAATCCATTGATGTCAGTATCAACCTTGGTATAGATGCCCGCAAATCCGACCAGGCAGTCAGGGGCGCAACAACATTACCCCATGGAACTGGCAAGGAAGTACGTGTAGCTGTTTTTGCGCAGGGCGAAAATGCTGAAAAAGCTACGGCAGCAGGGGCAGATGTCGTTGGATTTGAAGATCTGGCCGAGAGCATAAAAGGCGGTGATCTGAATTTTGATGTGGTTATCGCCAGTCCGGATGCCATGCGTGTGGTTGGGCAGCTTGGCACAATCCTGGGACCAAAAGGTTTAATGCCAAATCCAAAAGTTGGCACAGTGACACCTGATATAGAAGGGGCTGTTAAAAATGCCAAATCCGGGCAGGTGCGTTACCGCACGGATAAAAACGGCATTGTACACGGCGGTATTGGTAAAGCTGATTTTACCGCTGATGCTGTCAAAGGGAATCTGGAAGCGTTGCTGGCCGATCTGAAAAAAGCAAAACCGGCTTCAGCAAAAGGCACCTATGTGAAGAAAGTTGTACTTTCTTCAACCATGGGTCCAGGTATCCAGATAGATCAATCTTCACTGGAATTTTAAGCAGTAAGAATTATTTTTTAAGATTTAAGGAGATTTTTAATAGCGTCATGAGCGCAGCTTGATTAAGGCAAAAATCCACGCAGGGAAGGAGCTTATAAATTAAATAAGTAACTGACTGAGTAGATTTTTAACGTAAATCAAGCAAGCGCAATAGCTAGTAAAAAACTCCGACAGACTTTGGGGTGTTGTTTCTTTCGAAACAGGACCGTCAAAGACCGCAGGTGAAAGCAGATGTTGATGTGTTGTCTGCAATCTTAATTTCCTGCGCAGATGGTGAAAACCCGACTCCGTCAGAAATGAGGAGTTATTCACCAAACAAGAGCCTGAGCTTATGAACATAAACTCAGGGGTTTGAAATCGGGAAACCGGTTTCATAACTGGTTGTCGACTTAATAGCGTCACGAGCGAAACCAGTACTAGGTCAAAAGCTGTGAGTAAGCGAAGTTTACACGATAAGTAAATGAGCATTGCGAGCAGCTTTTAAACAACGTACTGGTGAGCGCAGTAGCTATTGTGATGATCAATAACTTAGGAGTATTAAAGAAAGTGGCTATTCGTATTGATGATAAGAGGCAAATAGTTGCCGAAGTCAACGAAGCTGCTAAAGGTGCTTTATCAGCAGTTCTCGCCGATTACCGGGGAGTGACTGTGGGTGAGCTTACCGAGCTGAGAAAAACAGCCCGAGAAAATAAAGTGTATCTGCGAGTGGTAAGAAACACCTTATTGAAACGAGCTGTCGAAGGTACTGAATATGAGTGTCTGAACGAAGCGCTGGTAGGTCCCACAATTTTAGCATTCTCCCAGGAAGATCCCGGTGCCGCTGCACGCGTGCTCAAGGATTTCGCCAAGGATAATGATGATTTTGATGTGAAAGCACTTGCTGTTGGTGGAAACCTGCTGTCAGCCGACCAGATCGATGTATTGGCGAAATTGCCAACCTATGATCAGGCTATTGCCACTCTGATGAGTGTCATGCTGGCGCCGGTGACCAAGCTGGCCCGAACTGTTAATGA
>JAYPJO010000287.1:0-2507 GCA_038128465.1 Gammaproteobacteria bacterium | reverse complement strand
AATTCGGAGCACGCTGTAAATACATCCCTGTACGCTCGGCCTCGGCATCCGTGCCTCGGACGGCTCCTAATTTAATTACGTTCCACCTCATTATCTTCTCAGTGGCGAATTCAAACTAAGCCTTCATCATTTTTCAAGTTCTGCTTCAGGGTGCCCGTAATGCCAGTGAGTAATTAATCGCAGAAGGGCCAGGGTCGGTAATTTCCAGGCGCACCTGGACTGAGCTGTTCGGTGGCATGCTGCTGAACTGTGTCAGTTCCTGATCCAGATATTCCTCGGGCCTGAATAACCTGTTGGCTATAAGCCTCCTGTTGAGATCAGTAAAGTTCAGCTCTACCAGGGGTAAAGCCTGTTCAAAAGCGGCGGAGTTGCGAAAGATAAAATCTACCTGTAAGGCATCGGCTGCAGTCGGATGAGTATTGACCAATAGCTCATCGGTTGAAAATAAACTTAAATCAAAACGCTGGACTTCAGGGCAAGAGACGACATTACAGATAAAGCTGGTCAGCATGACGTTTGTTGAATCCCGCAACCAGGATTCAAGATTACCCCAGATAAATTGACTGGCAAGTAAAATAAGCAGCAGGGCGTTACAGGAAAATAATGCCATTGTTTTGAATTTCGAGCGAGCCTGGTGCTGGTGAATGACTATGGGCTCCTCAACGGAAAGCTCTACCGGATTCTCAGTATCACTGTTCAGGGCGTCATCATCATACAGTGAACCAAGCCCCTGTAATTCAGCCTTGTGGTTTTCCGGTTCTTGCGACTTTTCTTGCTTTGCATCAGATTCAGGGGCAGCATCAGACCCACTAGCTGCATTTTCATCATCATTTTCACCGGCATATCCAACTTCTTCCCGGGCAAATGCCTGTAATTTTTCTGTTTCAGTTTCGGCACTGTTTTCTTCCAGATCTCTATCAAATTCTTCTACACTATCTTCATCTGTATTCTCTACTTCAGAAATGTCTTCATCTGTACGTTCTCCTTTTGTACTCTCTTCTCCTGAACTATCAAATGCATCATGAAATTCCTTTTCCAGGCTTTCTCCTGGAAAAGGTCCGATGCTTTCTTCTGCCTCCATACCAGCCTGCGCTGCATCCTGATCGTTAATTAATTCCTCCGGTTCCCCAGTGGGATCCTCTTTATCCAAATAGAACTCAGTCTCATCAGCAGCGGTCTCATCCTCAATCGCAGCAGATTTATCTTCATCCTCAGTCGCTTCATCAGAATCGGTATATTGGTTATTTTCTGATTCATCTAATTCAGCGGAACCTTCGTTTTCTTCAAGGTCCTCTATTTCATCTTCATCAGTGGTTACTGTATCCGGCTCTAACGTTTTTTCCAGAACTGCTGAAGCTTCGGTATATTCGTCTGCCAGTTCTTCCGTTATTTTAATTTCACTTCCAGATTCATCTGCTGATACTTCTTCTGATTCTAACTCTGAATCCTTATCTGCACTTTCTTTTATATCTTCTTCTGAATATTCTTCAGCATCATCAAGTTCAGATTGATTTTCAATGCCCTCTTCAACAGTCTCTTCCTGTCCATCTCCTGAATCTTTTTCGTCATTTTCAAATACCGTTTTATATTCAGATTTGTCATTAGTATCTTCGTCTGTATTTACATCAATGCTTTCTTCAATTTGATCAGCAGAGTCTTCCGGTTCAGGTAATTCTGAAGCTGTGTGAGGCTCATCATTTTCTGTATCGCTGTGTTCTTCCAGTTTTTCCAAGTCTTCCAGATCAACTGATGCATCATTGTTACTATTATCCTCCACATCAGTGACTTCAATGTCATCGTCTTCAGCTTCACTGTCGCTGTCATTTTCCGGGGACGTGCGTGTCACAATTTCACCCCCGGAAATATTGAAAGAACCGTCGCTGTACTGAAGCGGTTTTTCGAGGGTGTTATATATGCCTTGTTGTTCAGATTGATTTTGCTCCGGTCTGATCTGGTTGTTTTCTGCCTCATCTTTTTCAAAATCAAGGCGATGCTCCTGCGCAGAAAAAGTTTGCAGGCAATAGCCACAGCGAACCTTGCCATTGGCAAGTTCCAACTTTTCCTGCGTGATATTAAACGAGGTTTCGCAATGCGGGCACTGGGTAATAAATACTGACATAATCCTGATTATGGCTGGCGACGTGCCACAATTCTAACCCAGCCATCACTGGATGTGATGGTCTCAATATTAAAGTAAGTTTTGTAAGCCTGTTGCACCAGGGTACTTTGTTCTTCAAGGATTCCGGACAAAAGAATTTTCCCATCAGGTCGGACCAGACCAGAAAAATACCTGGCCAGTTCAATCAAAGGGCCAGCCAGGATATTGGCCAGTAGGATATCACAGGGTTTAATAGTTTTAGCTGTAATCTGGTCGATAAATTCCTTGGGTAACATAACCGGGAAACAGTCAGGATCAATATGGTTTTTTTCGCAATTGCTTTTTGTAGCCAGTAAAGCCTGGGGATCGTTGTCAACGCCGATAAACTGTTTTGCACTCAACAGCAATG
>JAYPJO010000286.1:0-2537 GCA_038128465.1 Gammaproteobacteria bacterium | reverse complement strand
CTGGGGGCCCTGAAGAAGCAGCCTTGACCATGATCGTTGAAGAAACCAATCGTCTTGGCATTCGCACCATCACCCATGCGGTAACAGTAATCGATACGCTGGCAGCCACCCGTGCCGGCGTCGACCAGTTAGTGCATACGCCACATATAGGTATGCTGACCCTGGAAGAAGCCCAGTTTATAGCAGATGCCGATATCCCGATGACATCAACCCTGGGTATTTTTGTACCTTTCTATGATGACAACAACGAACCAATATTTCGTGATGCCCTGCCCTTCCCCTGGGACACTATTTCCAGCGCCGGCCAGGGGCCAGTTAATGCCCGCCTGCTCTGGGAAGCCGGGGTTGTCTATGGCTACGGCACCGACACAAGATATGAACCCGATTTAACACTGAAGCATGAACTGAAGTCCCTGTTCCTGGTCTTTTCTGAACAGGATATCCTCAGAATCATGGGTGAAAACGCAGCGATCAACGTTGCTATGGAAGACAAGATTGGCACTCTTGAAGCAGGCAAGCTGGCTGATCTGGTATTGGTAGATGGCGACCCAGAATCAGATATTTTTGATCTATTGAATGTTGATGTGGTCGTTAAAGATGGCCAGTTTGTGGTAGATAAGCGCTAAGTCCCATATCGTTCAGTATCCGGTTCAATAAAACAGTTCTGCGTATCTGGCTCTTAAAACCTGGCTGATAACCTTTGCAATTCAGGGCATTAGGCTTTAGAATCGCCGCCCTGATTGAGAGCAACCAATACTTCGGAGCATAAATGCCTGTTGTCAGACTAAAAGAAAACGAACCATTTGATGTCGCCCTGCGCCGCTTTAAACGTTCCTGTGAAAAAGCCGGCATCCTGGCCGAGGTTCGTCGTCGTGAATTCTATGAAAAGCCAACTGCTATCCGTAAGCGTAAAGCCGCTGCTGCAGTAAAGCGTCATATGAAGAAAGTTTCTCGCGAGACCCGGCGAACCAGACGTCTTTACTAATCCCAAGACCCTATAGCATTCTTCTTCCATGACTGAGCAGAACCTAAAGAACCAGATCAGTGATGCCATGAAGGATGCCATGCGCGCCAAAAACAAAGCACGCCTCTCAGCCATTCGCCTGATCCTGGCCGAATTAAAAAAAGTCGAAGTTGACGAGCGCATTGAGCTTGAAAACGACCGCATACTTGTCATTCTGGATAAGATGCTCAAGCAGCGAAGGGACTCCATCAAACAATATAAAGAAGGCAATCGCCAGGATCTGGCTGATGTTGAACAGGCTGAAATTGATGTGATCCAGGAATTTATGCCAGCTGCACTGGGTGAAGATGAAATCGCCGCAATTGTTGCCAGTGCCATTCAGGAAGCAGGCGCCAGTTCAATGAAAGAAATGGGTGCTGTAATGAATCTGGTGCGCCCCAAGGTCATGGGCCGTGCAGATATGGGACAGGTAAGCGGCCTCGTTAAATCACAACTTTCATAAGCTTACAATAAGGCATATTTAAGTTATTCTCCTTCCCTGATATTTAATTACTCCAACATCAGATAGTGTTATATCTTTAGCGCTGGACGTAGCGAAAAGAGATTTCGTCACGATCGCAGTAAATTCGGTGAAAAATGTATTAAACCAGCGCAGCTTACATAACAGTAAGTGAGCATGGGATAAAATATTTTTAACGAAGAAGTTGCAAGCGCAATAGAAAAAAAGGCTGATTTATAAAAGAAATATAATATTATGGCTGGTTATATTCCGCAGACATTTATCGACGACCTCCTGGCCAGGGCCGACATTGTGGATGTTGTTGGAGCCAGCGTTACGCTTAAAAAAACCGGCAAGAATTATAGCGGCCTTTGTCCTTTCCACCAGGAAAAAACACCTTCATTTTCTGTAGAACCTGACAAGCAGTTTTACTACTGTTTTGGCTGTGGTAAAGGCGGGAATGCTATCGGTTTTATCATGGATTATGAAAATGTGGATTATCCACAGGCTATTGAATCTCTGGCCAGTTCGATGGGTCTGGAAGTCCCCCGGGAAGAGTCAGCCCAGTCGCAAAAAAGACGCGCTGAGAATCAAAACCTCTATGATGTCCTGCACTCGGCTTCCAGTTATTATCAGCAACAATTACGCCAACATCCTGACAAAAAAAACGTCATTGATTACCTCAAAAACCGCGGGCTCAGTGGTGAAATAGCGCGTGATTTCCATCTAGGTTTTGCGCCACCAGGCTGGCAAAATTTACTGGAAAAACTTGGTAATAGCTCTGATTCAAAAAAAGCATTGCTGGATGCTGGCTTACTAATTGAAAACCCCGATAACAAACGTAAT
Source organism: Gammaproteobacteria bacterium (assembly GCA_038128465.1). GTDB lineage: Bacteria > Pseudomonadota > Gammaproteobacteria > Pseudomonadales > Pseudohongiellaceae > UBA5109. The sequence goes on along the minus strand of JAYPJO010000286.1, from coordinate 228 downwards.
CCTGTATATGATCGGTTTCGAAATCGCATCATGTTTCCTATCAGGGATCAGCGCGGGCGGGTTATTGGATTTGGTGGCAGGGTAATTGGCGATGATAAACCCAAATACCTGAACTCTCCGGAAACACCTGTATTCCATAAAGGTGAAGAGCTGTATGGCTTATATGAAGCCAAACAGAAAGTACGCAAACTGGAGCGTATTTTAATTGTTGAAGGCTATATGGATGTG
>JAYPJO010000285.1:0-2551 GCA_038128465.1 Gammaproteobacteria bacterium | reverse complement strand
CCCCAGCGTGCAGAAGCATCGGTGAAATCATGTTCAGAAACTGGCTAAAACTGAAATTATTGACAGCATATCCCAGATTAATAGTGCGCGTGCCATAGGCAAAATCCGGAAATAAAAACAGCCTTACCGTATCTGACAATGAATCCAGTGGCGCAATTACTGCCATGGCACAGCACACAGCTATCAGGATAATCGTTACCGGATAGCGCAGCAGGCTATGTAAGAGCAATCCGAGACTTTTATTAGGGTTAAAGTATGCAGCCATGCTTGTGGAGTCATCATGCTTCGGCTCTATATCTCCGGTTTTCCACTGTTGATACAAACTGCTTGCTTTGCTGATGTCTTCGGGGTTGGAAACGGCAAGGATTTGCGAATCACCATCCTGATAAATTCGGTGTGACAAGCTTTGCTGCCATAACAGCCGACTGAATTGAGTAAGGTTTTCACTTGCCGGAAATTCCAGAGCCTTGAACATTGAATGACGGCCTCAGGATTTTCCGGGCGGTTGCGACCAGTGTAACTTACTGCGACAGGTAGCGTAATAGTTATAGTCTTTTGGGTGCAGCAAGCGCAATTGCTCTGGTTTTTTTCTGACAAAAATATGATCACCCGGTTCAGCCGTATACTCCACAGAACCATCGCAACTTACCTGGGGCATCATCTGATGTCTGTCACCTACAATTATTTTAATCTCACTGTCTCCGTCAATAACTATAGGACGACTACTCAGCGAATGCGAATACATTGGCACCAATACCACTGCATCCAGTTTTGGATGCATGATAGGCCCACCGGCAGACATTGAATAGGCGGTTGAACCGGTTGGCGTTGCTACAATCAAACCATCTGAAGCTTGCTGATAAACAAATTCCTCATCAATATAGAGAGAAAACTCGATCATCTGGGCAGCAATACCAGGATGCAGAACCACATCATTTAAAGCACAACCAAGGTCATTGCTGCTATCGCCGCGCTCAACCGTGACATTTAATAAAAACCGTGATTCTTCTTTATATTTTCCATCCAGTACCTGGGTCAGATCCTGTTCAAGTTCTTCAGGAAGGATATCAGTGAGAAAACCGAGACGACCACGGTTAATGCCAACAACCGGCAAATTCTGATTAGCCAGTGCCCCGGCAGCTTTTAACATGCTGCCATCACCGCCAACAACGATAACCAGGTCGCAGTGCATATAAAGTTCACTTAGCGGCGCAACCTGCATATCTGCATAGGAATGATGATCCTGCATGAATTCAGACACAGCCTCATCCACAACCAGGTTGATGTTGCCGCGCTGCAACAAGAAATCAGCAAGTGATTTAAGCGATTCCGGGATATTGGCATTCTCATGTCTGCCAACCAAACCAATACTAGAAAAATCAGTCATAAACCCATCATGTCCATTATTGGAAAGCGTGAAGTATATCATGGGCTGGTGCGACACAAGCTATTAATTCTGGCCAACACACGTCTATAATGCCTTTGCGTTAATTAGCGGAAAAAGCGTTGTGAATCTTCAGAATATAAGAATTGCAGTTATCGGGCTTGGTTATGTTGGCTTACCTTTACTGGTTGAGTTTGGCAAACAATACCCGACAATTGGATTTGATTTAAATGCTGACAGAATCAGACAACTCAAACAGCATACAGACCTTACACTTGAAGTAAGCCACGAAGAATTATCTGCAGCGACCCATGCGGAATATTCAAATGATCATGATGACCTTGCGGCATGTAATGTTTTCATCGTTACCGTACCGACACCGGTTGATCATCACAAACGTCCACTTCTGGAACCTCTCGAGGAAGCAAGCAAAACCATCGCTCCTTTTTTAAAAGTAAACGATCTGATCATATTCGAATCCACTGTCTATCCGGGCGCTAGTGAAGAAGTTTGCGTACCTATACTGGAAGAAATTTCTGGCCTGGTGTTCAATCAGAACTTTTTTCTTGGTTACAGTCCAGAAAGAATAAATCCTGGAGATAAGGTTCACCGTTTAACCAATATCAAGAAAATAACTTCAGGCTCCACCCCTGAAATTGCTAAATTCGTAGACGAACTATACAGCTCCATCATCCCTGCAGGGACTTATCCTGTCAGCAGTATTAAGGTTGCTTAAGCCGCAAAAGTAATTGAAAACACACAGCGGGATCTGAATATTGCATTAATCAACGAGCTTTGCTTGATTTTCCATAAAATTGGTATTGATACTGAAGAAGTATTGAATGCAGCCGGCACCAAATGGAATTTCCTACCATTTCGTCCAGGTCTTGTTGGCGGGCACTGCATAGGCGTAGACCCCTACTACCTTACCTATAAACCTGAAACCCTGGGTTATAGACCAGAGGTAATACTGGCAGGACGGAGAATAAATGACGGCATGGGCAGTTACATTGCTGATCGTTTAATCAGGAAAATGACCCAGGAAAAAATTAACGTGGTTGGCGCCAATGTTTTGATCATGGGGTTAAGCTTTAAAGAAAACTGTACCGATCTGCGTAACACCAAGGTTATTGAAGCCATCTGCATAATTCGGGTTTAGCTTTGTGA
>JAYPJO010000284.1:0-2554 GCA_038128465.1 Gammaproteobacteria bacterium | reverse complement strand
CTCCTGGATTGAGCAGTCAACATATTGTCCAATCCCTGATATGCCTCGCTCCCTGTGCGCCAGCATGGCGCCAAGTGAAGCTGCCGCATTGGCATGAAAGATACAGGCATCAAGTGCTTCCAGTACTGGCGTATCATCAGGATAACCACAGGTATCCAGTGTTCCTCCCATGCCTGAAGCTACCAGTTCTCCACCGAGGAATTGAGAATACGGCCCGGTCTGGCCAAAGGGGCTGATTGATATCAATATTATTCCAGCATTAAGTTTTTGCAGCTGGGGGTAATCGAAGCCAATTTCTTTCATGAAGCCGGGTTTGTAAGACTCGATGATGAATTCCACTTTTGTGGCTAATTGACCGAATATTTCACGCCCTTTTTCATGTTCCAGATTCAGGGTAATGCATTTTTTCCCCACATTATTTGCCAACCATTTGGCTGCAGGAAGAGCAAATTCAGATTGACCGCCAGAGCAATTCGGCTTCTCAACTTTGATAACCTCAGCTCCCAGGGATGCCAGGAACCTGCCGCAGGTATAGGCTTTATTATCACTAAGATCCAGTACCCTGTACCCGGCAAGCATGGCTGTTGAGGTTTTCAAGTTATTCATTAAATACACCCATCAATATATCTCAAAGCCCTGCAATAAATTTTTCTATCTCTCGCGCAGCACTATCATTAACAGTATAGGGCTGGTCCGCCATGACCAGGGTCGGGATACCTGCTTGCTGGAGTGCTGATTTTTGTTCGGGCAAATGCCAGGTCCATGCTTCTTCACCCGAAAGATAGAAGAAAATGACGCCATCGGCTTTTTGCTGTTTGGCAAACTCAAGCACTTCATCTGGATCTATTGCTGTACTCCTGCTGCCTTTAACGTCCCGTTGATAGTGATTACTGATTGCTGCCAGAGCGCCTGAACCGGAATCAATTTCTCCTGACAGAAAATGGTTGCCATAGGCATGATAATCGCCCACAACTGCTGCCCCCAGATTATCTGCCAGGCTATGCAATCCTGAATAATCCAGGCCATTACCCGCCAGCAAAACACGTTTAGCATCTTCTCCGGGCAGCTCCCTGCAATGATCAAGTAAATCCTTTAAGGCATTATTGAAATCTGTAACCGGCAAATTACGTGCAGCCTCATAAACCAGGAAGGCAATTTTACTATTCAGCGTTAATGGCAGCTCTCTTCTCAAGCCGGTGAATTCTTCCAGTAATTTTCGACTCAAATTATATTCACTGATCGCTTGCTGCAGCATTTCTTCAGTGATTGCATTATTGATTTTTGATTCAAGGTGGCTGACAAATTCTTCGAGTATGCTGAGATTATGCCTGTCGGTGCTCGGTTTTAAGGTCTGGAGAATATCGACAAGTTTTACGGCTTGCAGTTCATATTCAGAATAGTTTCTTTTCAATTCACAAAGGTAATAATACAGACGTTGATGAGCGTCATTACCACGCGGTAGTACAAGAAAATCCAGATAATCAAACTGCCCGGTCAGTAGCCCGTTAAACACTGATAAGGTTATCGGGTCAAAAGCAGGCTCCATGAATTGCCTGGCAGCTGTTGGTTCAACATCCGGGTTTCCCTTCAAATGTACAGGATATATCTCTGCTGCCCAGAGTATTTCCAGCGGAATATTATTCGAAAGATAGCCTGCACATAGTCCTCCCTTTTGCTGCCAATCATCCAGGATTTCAGAATAATTGAGCAAAGCCGGTGCTACGGAAGAAAGCCATAGCTTTGATTCATCTTCAGAATTGGAAAGTTGATTCATTGTTATTCCGGAACCTGGCTCACATTAAATTTGGCAAAAACAAAACGATACCAGGAACCATAATCAATAGAGCTATGTGTAGAAAATCCGAGCATAAGAAAGGAATAACGCCTGCAAATATGGTTTTCAAACTGATATCACTGGCTATACCTTTTATGACAAAGACATTCATTCCAACCGGAGGCGTCATCAGTGCAATTTCCATTGATCGCACCAGCAGAATGCCAAACCAGATAGGATTAATACCTGCATTTTGAATAATTGGGAAAAATATCGGAATAGTAAGCGCCATCATTGCCATACCATCCAGAAACATACCCAAAAAGAAAAAGACGATCATAATGCCGAAAATAATCTGCAATTGGGAAGCATCCCCCTGAACGATCAGGGCAGATATATCCTCGGTTATACCGGAGGCAGCAATGAATGTACTGAATATAAATGCTCCAATGATGATGGAGTACAGCATGCCCGTCGTTTGCAATGTGGAGATTAATGCTTTTTTGAAATCGGCCTTGCTTATTTTATGGCGTACGAGCCCAATCACCAGAGCACCCAATGCGCCCAGCGCACCTGACTCGGTAGGGGTAAACCAGCCAAGCAGCAAACCGCCAATAACAAAGAATATTAGGATCGTAATATCAGCCGTATTTTTTAATGAGCATATGCGTTCCTGCCAGCTGGACTTCTCGATTACCGGCCCCAGCTGGGGTTTAAACCCGCACCAGATCATGATTGTGATTAAATAAAATACGGCCTGTAATATGCCAGGTATCACAC
>JAYPJO010000283.1:0-2556 GCA_038128465.1 Gammaproteobacteria bacterium | reverse complement strand
GTAACCACCTGTGTGCCCAGACAATAGTTAATAACCCTATCGAGCGCGTGGCCTCAAAATACCGGATGTGTGGCATAGGAAACGACTCTGGTTGCACCTTGTTCTTTCAGGGCATCTGCTGCCTTGCATAAGGTGCCGGCAGTATCGACCATGTCATCAACGATTAAACAGGTGCGATCCCTGACTTCACCAATCAGGTGCATGACTTGTGATTCATTGGCCTTGGGGCGGCGTTTATCAATGATGGCTAGATCTACATCCAGCTGTTTTGCAAAAGCTCTGGCGCGAACCACACCACCGACATCCGGAGATACCACAACCAGATTTTCATAGTGCTGATTTTTGACATCTTCAACCAGAATAGGGGAACCATAAACATTATCTACCGGGATGCTGAAAAACCCCTGAATCTGTTCAGCATGAAGATCGACAGTAAGTAGTCTGTCAACACCAGCGGCACTGATCATATCGGCTACAACTTTAGCGCTGATAGGGACGCGGGCAGAACGAACCCTGCGATCTTGACGAGCGTAACCGAAATAAGGGACTACGGCGGTAATACGATCTGCTGAGGAGCGATGCAGGGCATCTGCCATCAGCAATAATTCCATTAAATTATCATTGGTGGGGTGACAGGTTGGCTGAATGATAAAGACATCCTGGCCACGAACGTTTTCATTTAACTCGACATAGCTTTCGCCATCACTGAATTGCTGAACATCAGCACGACCAAGAGGTACACCCAGCCACTTCGCAACATTCTGTGCGAGCTGCATGTTAGCGTTTCCACTAAATACCATTAAACTTTTTGGCATTTCATACACCTTATAATTTTTAAGTGTTTGTGAGAAACATGGCTGGGGTGGCAGGATTCGAACCTGCGCATGCATGGATCAAAACCATGTGCCTTACCGCTTGGCCACACCCCAATCACTAATCATTATTCAGTCAATCGTTATTCAATAATTTCAGGGCCTGCAATACCGGGGATTGGTTTACTCCTTTGGCTATAAATCCGCGTAGTTCCTCTGGTATTTCAGCGAGCACCTGTGCTGCTTCTGCTTCAGTATCAAAACTCGTAAAAACACTTGATCCGGTTCCGGACATACGGGCCGGCGCATAGTTTTTTAACCAACGTAGCGCAGCTCCAATTTCTGGATAAAGCTCCACCGCGACCGCTTCGCAGTCGTTTCTGGTGCCGGATAAGGCACCTGGAAAAACAACCCAAAATGGAAAGGCGGGGATATTGATTGGCGAGCTGTTCCTTGTCAAATATTCATGGCAAAAAACTTCCTTTGTTGAGGCCTGACAGTCTGGTGTAATTACCACATACCAGAGCGGCGGTAGCTCTAGTCTAGTTAGTTTTTCACCAACACCTTCAGCCCAGCCTGAATAGGCCCGAACGAACACGGGAACATCAGCACCCAAGAGCAGCCCAAGTTCAGCCAGTTGAGCCGTGTTCAGGCCGCACTTCCAGAGCTGGTTGAGTCCCAACAGGCAACTTGCTGCATCAGAGCTGCCGCCACCGAGGCCAGCACCCAGTGGCAGACGTTTGTTCAGATTGATACGAACGCCAGCCCCGGGCTGTGCTGTTTCCTGTAAAAGAGAGGCAGCCCTGTAAACCAGGTTATCCTTTGGGGCCACTTGTTCAAGGTTTGAAATCAGTTCGATTACCGGTGAATCAGTGAGTTCGAAGCTTAGTTGATCGCCATAATCCAGTAACTGAAAGCAGGTTTGTAATTCGTGGTAACCATCATCACGACGTCCGGTAATATGCAAAAAAAGGTTGAGTTTGGCTGGAGCCGGCAGCTGTAGCATGGTTTACATGCCCCTTGGCGGTATCTGCCAAGACTGGATGATAAAGGTTAGCAGGTATTCCGGGTGACTCATTCGGATACGGCCGGGCAGATTGAGACCACCGCTTTGCAGATAGCGATCATATTCCAGTTCCCAGTTATTGCCCTGATTATCCTGTTGGCTCAAACGAGCAAGTAGCTGGTTTTCATTTAACTCCATGCTGGCAGTGCTGTTAGGTGAAGGAATACCCCGGACCCAGTAAAGCAGTGCTTCAGCCGGGAATTCATAGCCCAGGTATTCACGGCTTAATTCGTCAATGTTTCTGGCTTCAATAGTCGTATCATTTCCCTGCTGCAGTCGAATATAGGATTGATTACCATAGATAGTGGTTGCGCCAATACCAAGTGCACCACTCAGATTGATTTCAAAGGCTTCTTCCGTTTGTTGCCAGTTAATGGAAACGGTATCGGAATCATTGGCCTGACGAATATTTAGACGGCCCTGAAGGGTCCAGGATTTGCTGTCTTCGATCAGAGACTGATGCGCTTGCCATGAGCGATTGACCAGGGTTGAGCTGGTAGTACAGGCAGCCAGAACCAGACTCACGAATACAAGACAGGCCCTAAGAAAACGCATAATGGAGTTTAACTATCGGATTCGGCATTCAGCCGTTGCATGGTAGTAAGAATAAATTCACTATCAGGCTGGGTTTCCAGAGCATCCTGCCAGATTTCTCTGGCGGCTTCGCGATTCCCCATT
>JAYPJO010000282.1:0-2561 GCA_038128465.1 Gammaproteobacteria bacterium | reverse complement strand
ATGTAATATCAATCCCTATGCCATTTCTGTAAATAACAATGTGCTGTATTCTCCTTCCGGAAACATTATTGAAGAAGTTGTAGAAGATCCTGCTTTACAGGGTTGTATCAACAATTACCTGAACAGTAACCCGGACATTGAGTTAAGCGAGATTTCGCAATTATCCTGCACGGATGCCGGTATAATTTCTCTAATAGGATTAAACAATCTTCCCAGCCTTAGCCTGCTTGATTTAAGCAATAATAATATTGTCGACCTAAGTCCTGTTATTTATCTTGAGAATTTGCGGGTATTAAGAATTGCTAATAATTCAATTCGTAATATTTCTACGCTATCCAACATGAATTTACTTAATTTCATTGACCTGAGCGGTAACAATCTCATCCCATGCCGGCAGCTTGATCAATTAGAGTCACGCTTGAGATCTTCATTGACAAGACCACTAAGCTGTAACTAAAAAAAGAATACTATTGTGTAATGATGCTTACTGGATAAAGTCGGCTGGTGGGCCACTGTGAAAACGAAACTCTCCATCTTCCTGGCAGATCAATTCGGCTTCGCGTTGTCCGAAAAGATCGATACGTTCAGCCAGCTCTTCTGTTTTATCAGTATGAGCATAATGTTCAGCCAAAGTCAGATAATCCTTAAAATGTCTTGATTCAGAACGCAGCAACGAAGAATAAAATTTGCTTAACTCTGCATCCAGCGAAGGAGCAAGTTTGGCAAAGCGCTCACAAGATCTCGCTTCTACATAAGCGCCGACTATCAGGGTATCAATTAACTTTGCCGGTTCATGGGTCCTGATATTTTCACGTAATGAAGAGGCATAACGGGCGGGACTTAAATGACTGTATTCGATATCTCTGGACTGCATGATGCTGACAACCTGTTCAAAATGCATAAGCTCTTCTCGCGCAAGCTGGGACATTTTTTGCAATAACTCGGTTTTGTCAACATAGCGATACATTAAATTCATCGCTGTGGCTGCAGCTTTTTTTTCACAGTTGGCATGATCTATCAATAATATAGCTTCATGTTGGAGAGCTGCTTCTATCCAGGCCTGAGGTGTTTCACAATACAAAAACTGCTGCAGATCATCGGGCAGGGTTAACGAACTGGCACTCAATGCAGTTCTCCTTTGCCATCGCTATGTGTAGTTTTATTTCCGGCCAGATCTTTATCATTATCAGCAGAGTCGCCATCTTTGTCTGAGTCTAATTTTTTTTGTAGCTCTGAATTCTGATTCAGCATATTTCCCGGCAGGGATTTTTTACTGTTAGCGCCCAGAATTTTCAGATTCTCCACTCTGCTTATTAAATTGCCACGCCCCGAGTTAAGTTTGTTCAGTGCTGCTTCATAACTACCCCGACTGCGATCAATATGCTTGCCTATGTCTTCAAGATTATCAACAAAACTGACAAACTTATCGTACAGGCGTCCTGCGCTTGTTGCTATTTCAATGGCATTTTTATTCTGATGCTCAAAGCGCCAGATGTTTTGTATGGTACGTAATATAGCAAGCAGCGTAGATGGCCCAACCAGAATAATGTTTTTACTCAGCGCTTCACTAAAAAGCTCATTATCATGCTGGATTGCCAGAGTAAAAGCCGCTTCTATCGGCAAAAACATCAATACATAGTCAAGACTTTTGAGTGAGCTGATATCATCATAGTTCTTTGCCGATAAATTATTGATATGAGCCCTGATTGATTGCACATGCTGTTTTACGAATGCCCCCTGCTCTTCCGTACTGTCAGCACTCGAATAATTTTCATAAGCCAGTAGTGACACTTTAGAATCGATGATGACATCCTTGTTTTCAGGCAGATGAACTACAACATCAGGCTGTTTTTTTGAGCCGGATTCATCACCATAACTAGCCTGCACTTCATACTCCCTACCTTTGCTCAGCCCGGATTGTTCCAGCACTCGTTCCAGAATCATTTCCCCCCAGATGCCTTGGGTTTTATTTTCACCTTTTAGTGCATTGGTCAGATTGACAGCATCCTGACTTATCTGCACATTAAGGCTTTGCAGGTTTTTTATCTGTTCTGTCAGGGAAAACCTTTCCTTGGCCTCCTTGTCATAAGTCTCTTCCACTTTCTTTTCAAAACCTTTAATTTTTTCATTTAAAGGATTTAAAATATTCTCAATATTTTTCCTGTTGCTTTCAGTAAATGTCTTGCTTTTTTGATCGAGAATTTCATTGGCCAGGTTTTTGAATTCAGATGTCATCTGCAATCTGGCTTCTTCCAGTGTTTTTAATTTTTCCTGGTGATGGTTATTGCTTTCCTGTAGCAGAGTTTGCAGACGACTTGATTCGACTTTAAGCTCTATGGACTGCTCCCGCTCCTGTTCCAGCTTTGACAGAAGATCCTGATTTTTTTTGTATAGCAGGACTATTGTTGCTATAAAAGACAACAATAAAAGGAATAATATGCTTATCTGAATAGCTGGCATTAAGGCTCCTGTCGCGGCAAACAGATTGATATCAGCTTATCAGCAGGATTAGTTCAGGTCGATTCCCAATCGTTGAGCGACTTCTTTGTAAGTTTCTATAA
>JAYPJO010000281.1:457-2570 GCA_038128465.1 Gammaproteobacteria bacterium | reverse complement strand
GCCCAGGCTATCTATTATGGCGGGGTCAGTGGGAGATAATTCTATTGCCCGGTCTATCAGCTCCTTGGCTTCACTATAACGATTAGTCTGATCTGCCAGATAGTAGCCCAGGGTATTGAATGGCGAAGGATTGTTTGGTTCAAGGCGCATCAGGCTGCGCAAATCAAGCTCCAACAGGGCAAAGTCATCAAGCTCCTGAGACACAATGGTGCGTAATTGAATAAGCTGAGTGTCGCTAGGATAGTTATTGATTGCGCGGCTTAAAAAAGTGAAGGCTGAATAATATTCTTCTGCATCCAGTAACAGACTGCCTTCAAGAGCCAGTAGTGTACTGTTGACTTCCGGCTGGCGCAGACGAACCTGCCGTAAATGTTCACTGGCCTGTCCATACTGATCGAGGTCGATCATAAGATCCATATAGTTGCGCAGTGCAATCAGATAGTTGTTGCCACCACTCACCCGTAAATAATGCTCAATAGCCTGTTCCAGGTCGTTTTCTTCATCGCTGATCAGAGCCAGGTAATAGTGCGCATCATCCAAACGTTCACCATTATCTACCAGACGCTGAAAATAATTCCTGGCTGCACTGAGCTGATTCGCCTCAATGGAAATCAGGGCCAGTGAATAGAGCATTTCAAAATCTTCCGGATCCTGTTCCACGATGATCTCAAACTGCTGCATGGCGCCACGGAAATTTCCGTCTTCAACCAGTTTACGTCCGTAGGCAAAGCGCAATTGCTTATTGTCAGGCTTGTCTCTGAGACTGGTCTCCAGACGACGTCTGGCCTGACGTATTTCACCCAGTTCTTCCAGGGTTTCCACCTCCGCAATGAGGATTTCAACCGGATCATTATTTTCTTCGGCCAGACTGCGCAATATGTCATAAGAATCCTGCAATTGATTATTCTGGCGGTATAGCTGTGCCATTGCCAGACGCAGGTTGAAATGTTGGGGATGTACAAGCAGTAATTCTTCAAACTCACTGAGCAATGAATCCAGAGAAGCCTGTGCGTCGATATTATTTTCTGTGCGGTTACTGATTAATCGGTAATCGACCTCGTAATTCAGTTCATGCATGCGTGCGAACAGACTTAATGCATCGCTGAGACGATTAAGAGTCAGAAACTGATAAGCGGAAGTTTTCAATGCTTCTTCTGATTCAGGAGCCTGAGCCAGCCACAGCGCATTTAACTCCAGGGAAGCATCATTGTCCCTCAAATAGACAGCTATCAGGGCTGCTCGGCGGATGATGCCCAGATCCCCGGTTTCTCTGGCCAATGCAAGGTATTCTGTTAATGCTGTTTGGTTATAGCCACGCTGGCCAGCCATTTCAGCAATGATGACTCGGGAGAGAATATCTTCAGGGAAATTGCCGTAAACGATGTCTTCTTCAGGTTCAGGTAGGCTTGGGCTTGCTGGTTCAGCTGCTAACTGAGTTTCTGCAGCAACAGCAGAATCAAGATTTTCGCTGCCGGATTCAGCGCTTGAGTTTTCTGATTCGGGTTCAGAAATGGGACTGGTGCAGGCAGTAAAAAGTACAATAAAACCTGATAACAGCAGGATTTTTACAAGCATTGCCTTGTTCATGGCTGTAAGTATAGCCAGACTTATTAGGCAGTGACTACAGTATTGAGTAAAATAGCTGCTTTTATTGTATTGGATCACCTGACACTATTCGTTCATGGCTACGCTACTGCTGGGAATTAATCACAATACGGCGAGTATAGCCATTCGTGAAAAAGTCGCTTTTGCACCAGAGCTTATGCATGAAGCTCTGCAGCAGGCTTGTAACCAGGCCGGACTCGGCGAAATTGCCATTCTCTCTACTTGCAATCGCACTGAACTTTATTGTGTCCCGGATGAACTGGCTGAGCAGGCTGAACAGCGTCAGGCTATTGAAGATTTGGTGCTGGAATGGCTGGCAAATTATCACCAGGTCGATATCGGTGAACTCAGGCAGTGTGTCTATGTGTACTGGGATGAAAATGCAGTACGCCATGTCATGAAAGTGGCCAGTGGTCTCGACTCCATGGTTCTGGGTGAGCCCCAGATACTGGGCCAGATTAAATCCGCTTACGCTGTTGCTAAAGAGGCAGGCAGTGTTGATAGCAAC
>JAYPJO010000281.1:0-447 GCA_038128465.1 Gammaproteobacteria bacterium | reverse complement strand
TTTGCACAGAGTTTTTGAGGATACCTTTTCGGTTGCAAAAAAAGTCAGGACAGATACGGCCATTGGTGAGAACCCGGTTTCAGTGGCCTTTGCTGCAGTTACCCTGGCACAAAGAATTTTTGAAGATATCTCTAAAGCATCTGTGTTAATGATCGGCGCAGGTCGAACCATCGAGCTGGTGGTCCAGCATTTAAAACAGGCCAATATTTCCAGAATAGTTGTAGCCAACCGTACCCTGACTCATGCGCTTGAGTTAAAAGAGAAGTACGGCGTGGATGAAGTCCTGTTATCGGATATTCCTGAACAGTTGATACAGGCCGATATTGTGGTTTCTTCTACAGCCAGCCAGTTACCTATTCTGGGTAAGGGTGCCGTTGAACATGCGCTTAAAATTCGCAAGCACCGTCCGATCTTCATGGTTGACCTAGCTGTACCCAGGGATATTGA
>JAYPJO010000280.1:2020-2578 GCA_038128465.1 Gammaproteobacteria bacterium | reverse complement strand
CCGGGTTGTCGGCCATCGTGATGTGCCCGGGCGTCCTGCTATGTATGCTTCAACCAGGGAGTTTCTGGATTATTTCAATTTACAGAATCTTGATGAATTACCTGCGTTAACAGAAATTCGAGATATGGAAGGGCTCAATGAAGAGTTAACCTTGGATGAAGAAAAGCCAGAGGGAAATGTGCTTGAATTTCCGACAAATTTTGAGGCCGAGGATCAAGAAATTGTTGCGGATGAAGAAGAACTTGCCGCAGCTGCAATTGGTACCCGCTCCATTGATGAAATTCTGGGTATCAAGCCTCAAGCCGAAGAAGGTCAGGATGATCTTCTGGATGACGACCCTGACAATGAAGCAGAGCCTGAAAGCGAAACGGATCCAGAAACAGAGCAAGATACAGAATCCGAACCCAGTTCAAACAATGATCCTGATCAGGATAATGAAGAATCACTTGGATGAAACCCAGTTGTAACAGATTAATTTCGTGAGAAATAAATATGCCTGAAGTCCAGGATGAAAAACTGCAAAAAGTACTTGCCCGAGCCGGCTTTGGTTCCCGCCGA
>JAYPJO010000280.1:0-1948 GCA_038128465.1 Gammaproteobacteria bacterium | reverse complement strand
CAAGGTCAATGGTAAAATTGCCAGTTTAGGGGACAGGGCGGGTAGCAAAGATAAAATCTTTGTCGATGGTAAAAAACTGTCAGCAAATACCGCAAAAGCAGTTGCCCAGACTGTATTGCTTTACAACAAACCCATCGGTGAAATATGTACACGCAAGGACCCTGAAGGTCGTCCTTCTGTATTTGACAAATTGCCTCGTCTGCAACATGCCCGCTGGGTAGCAGTGGGACGTCTGGATATCAATACCAGCGGATTGTTGTTATTCACAACAGACGGTGAACTCGCCAATAAGTTGATGCACCCCAGTATGCAGATCGAACGGGAATATGCTGTGAGAGTTATTGGTGACGTCACTCAGGAAATGATTGAAACCATGCACAGAGGGGTTTTACTTGAAGATGGCATGGCAAGCTTCAGTGATATCCAGTTCTTTTCGGGTGAGAGTGCCAACCAGTGGTATCACGTCGTCATTATGGAAGGCCGCAACCGTGAAGTCAGACGTTTATGGGAGTCTCAGGGGGTCAAGGTCAGCCGCCTCAAGCGGGTACGCTATGGCAATGTCTTCATTCCCAGTGCTGTCAAAGCAGGACAATTCCGGGAATTACCGGTAAACGACATGAAAGACCTGTATAAACTGGCAGGTTTGAATTACCGGCCGGTAAAAACCTATAAACAACATAATAATAGAAATTTTAATAACAGACGTAACAGTTACAGATAACAACAACTTTACTCTTATAATTCAGATAAGAAACTAAAAATGAAAATATATGGTAATTCACCTTCCCCATTCGTGCGTCATTGCCGAATTGCCTTGATAGAAAGTGGTCTGGATTTTGAATTTTTAATTGATACGGATTATAAGTTAAGTCAGCAACGTTCACCCACACAAAAAATTCCATTTCTGGAATACGAAGAGAATGGCGAGTCTAGAGTGCTGACGGATTCCAGCTCTATTTTGCGTTATGCCCGCGAACGGTCGGGACAGGTTTTCCTGCCAATGGTAGAAGAACTGAATGATTTTTGTACCATAAATACCCTGATCGATGCACAGGTCATAATATTTCTTCTAAAACGGGAAGGTCTGACTTCTGAGAATGTGAACTATCTGAAGCGTCAGGAAAATCGTATTCAAACGGGCTTGAAAGAGTTTGAAGACAGGACATATTCTGAACAGGCTCCCTGGTCAGATGTTGAAATCAGGCTGGCCTGTTTCCTTGACTGGGTTCGATTCAGAAAACATTTCCCGCTGGATGAATTCCCCAAATTAATGGCTTTACTTGCACATTTCGATGAATACCCGCCCTTTACTGAAACGGCAATCGTTGATGCATAGGTTGAAGCATCAACTGCATTAACAATTGAGACAAAACCGGCAACTGCAAGAAAAAAACAATACGTATTTATTGTGCATCAAATTGTTTGCCGTTTTCATGCAGGCTGTCAGCGCCCATCAGGTAAAGGTAAAGTGGCATGATATCTTCCGGCCTGGGCAATTTGTCGGGGTTTTCTCCAGGAAGAGCCTGGCTGCGCATCTTGGTAGCCGTTGCACCGGGATTTACAGAATTAACCCGGATACTGCTGGTATTTTCCAGTTCTTGAAACAGGACCTGAACCAGCGCTTCAATAGCTGCCTTGGATACTGAATAAGCGCCCCAGTAGGCTTTGGGATTTCGGCCTGCTCCAGAAGACGTAAAAATAATCGATGCCTGTTCAGCTTCCTGTAATAGTGGCAGGCAGAATCTGGTCAGGGCAAACTGTGCATTCAGGTTTATTTGCATAACCTGGTTCCAGGTTGTCAGCCTGTAGCTTTGAATGGGAGTCAGGGTGCCCAGTATGGAGGCGTTGTTCAATAATCCATCCAGCCGGCCAAATTCCCCGTATATGCTGTCGATTAATTCCTGATAGTTTTCATCTGTCGCATTTTCCAGATCAAAGGGTGTTATGG
>JAYPJO010000279.1:0-2604 GCA_038128465.1 Gammaproteobacteria bacterium | reverse complement strand
TCTCATGGTGGAAGAAAAGGAACAGGGAAAAACTGTATTCAATCAGCCTGCTGGCAAAAATTGCCAACATCTTTGTAGAAAAAAACATCCTTATCCATAATGCCAAAATCACCACTCTGGGTGAAAATGTTGAAGATGTTTTCTTCATCACCAACCTGAAAAACCAACCCATTACCAACCCTAAAACCATTGAACAACTGCAAACACGTATCAGGCAAACCCTGGATGCAACCCTGAACGCTGCCTGAAAAACTGTTAACTGGACAAGCATAACCATGATCATGTACGGCATACCCAATTGCGATACCATCAAAAAAGCCAGGGCTTTCCTGACCAAAAATAATGTCGCTTATGAGTTTCATGATTACAAAAAACTGGGCGCAGACCGCAATCTGCTACTCAGGTTTTGTGATGAGCTGGGTTATGAGAATGTGCTTAATCGTCGCGGCACAACCTGGCGCAAACTCGACGAAGAAACCAAAGCAACAATCAACCAGGAAAACGCCATAACCCTTATGCAGGAATTGCCTTCCATGATAAAGCGCCCCATTCTGGATACTGGCGACAAACTCATACTCGGTTTTGATCAAAGTGAGTATGAAAGCCTGCTATAATGCCGTCTTTTTTTACTCTTGGTTTTTTGATCCGGAACGATTATGAATTTATATAGCCTTGCATTTGGTGTTGGCACCAGAGACAGCAGTGGAAACTGGCTGGAGTCCTACTACCCTGACCCCATATTGAATCCTGCTGATGATATTCAGGCTGCGATCCTGCCCGTCGTTGATTATAACGGTGGTAATACGGTTACAGAGCTGGACCAGCAACAGGTAAACCAGATCCTGGACAATTTTGGCGCCGCGCAAAACCAGCAACAGATTGAATTACTGGCAAGCCTGTCTCTGAGCAAAAAACCACTGTTGCTTTGCATACTGGAGAACGATGAAAAACCCGATTCTGTTCCGGAAGTCTATTTAAAATTGCATTTGCTTTCACATCGCCTGGTAAAACCCCATGGCCTGAATCTGGATGGTATGTTTGGCATCCTGCCGAACGTTGCCTGGACCAGCCAGGGAGCCATTGCTGTCAATGAACTGGAACAGCGTCAGCTGCAGGCACGACTGAATGACCAGGTTCTGTCTGTAAACTCGGTCGACAAGTTTCCAAAGATGACTGACTACGTGGTCCCTTCAGGCGTCAGGATCGCTGACACCTCACGGGTGCGTCTGGGCGCTTATCTTGGGGAAGGTACAACCATCATGCATGAAGGTTTTGTCAATTTTAATGCCGGCAGCGCCGGTGAAGCCATGATTGAAGGTCGCATCAGTGCCGGTGTGTTTGTTGGCAAAGGCAGCGACCTGGGCGGTGGTTGCAGCATCATGGGCACGCTTTCCGGTGGCGGCAAGGAAGTTATTTCAATCGGTGAAAACTGCCTGGTCGGCGCCAATGCCGGGCTTGGTATTTCCCTGGGAAACCAGTGTTCCATTGAAGCAGGTCTCTATGTGACAGCTGGTACCAAGGTGACGGTACTGGATAAAGACAACACGGCAGTTGAAGTCGTCAAGGCACTTGAACTCAGCGGCAAAGACAACCTTTTATTCCGTCGTAATTCCACTACGGGAACTGTTGAGTGTCTGACCAACCAGAGTAGCATTGAACTTAATGCAGAATTGCATTCGCACAACTAAACACAACTATGTCATCCACTATCGACTTATGCAGTGAACTGATTTCCCGCCCTTCGGTCAGTCCGGATGATCAGGGCTGCCAGGAAATTCTGTCTGCACGTCTTGCAAAACTTGGTTTCAAAGTTGAGCACATGCCATTTGCCGACGTGAACAATCTGTGGGCAAGACGTGGCAGTGATGCTCCCCTGTTCTGTTTTGCCGGTCATACCGATGTAGTGCCTGCCGGCGATCCAGAAAACTGGGACAGCGACCCTTTTGAGCCCGTCGTAAAAGACGGCCTGCTCTATGGTCGTGGCAGCGCCGACATGAAAGGCAGCCTCGCCGCCATGATTACAGCCTGTGAAAATTTTCTTGGCGAGCATCCGGATCATTCCGGCTCTATTGCTTTTCTGATCACCAGCGACGAAGAAAGTGATGCGATCAATGGTACTGTCAAAGTCGTTGAAACCCTGCAGGCCAGAAACGAGCAAATAGATTACTGTTTGATCGGTGAGCCTTCCAGCAGCCGCCAACTGGGTGATGTGGTCAGAAATGGCAGACGTGGTTCACTCAATGGCAGGTTAACCGTATCAGGCAAGGAAGGCCATGTTGCCTACTCTGATCTGGCCCTGAATCCGATTCATGCCTTTTTGCCTGCCCTGACTGAACTCAGCCAGATTGAATGGGATCAGGGAAATGAGTATTTTCCTGCGACCAGTTTTCAGATTTCCAATATCAATGCTGGTCAGGGCGCCACCAATGTCATCCCCGGAGAAAT
Source organism: Gammaproteobacteria bacterium (assembly GCA_038128465.1). Lineage (GTDB taxonomy): Bacteria > Pseudomonadota > Gammaproteobacteria > Pseudomonadales > Pseudohongiellaceae > UBA5109. The sequence goes on along the minus strand of JAYPJO010000279.1, from coordinate 159 downwards.
GACAGTGCTGTTCAATTTTCGTTTTTCCACCGAGGTTACAGCAGAAGGTCTGCAAGCGCAGGTTGAAGAAATATTTAATCATCATTACGACAACTATAAATTGGACTGGCACTTATCCGGCAATCCCTTCATTACCGCGGAAGGTGTTTTAACTGAAGC
>JAYPJO010000278.1:0-2611 GCA_038128465.1 Gammaproteobacteria bacterium | reverse complement strand
GCTTGAAATAGCTGTCTTTTTATGTTGCGTCTGCGAAGCAGAAGAACACCACGGGTTTACCCGTGGATGAATTAGCGGCCAAAGCGTGCTTTGGCTCCGGCCCGCAGAGGGCCGTAACAGCAAGAACCCCGGGTTTACCCGGGGGAATCTATTTGGAAGTGAAGACTAGTCTTCAAAGATAGCTACGGCGCGGGTCCAGCCAGCCGAAGCTCCCTTGATCTTATGGGGGAAGCAGCTAATCATGAAGCCGTTACCTGGGATGGCTTCAAGGTTGTGCATCTTTTCGATGTGGCAGTAGCCGATATCAACTCCTGCACGATGGCCTTCCCAAATGATTTTTGCATCACCAGTCTCTTCGAATTTCTTCTTGGTATGTGCGAAAGGTGCATCCCAACTCCAGGCATCAGTCCCCGTGACCCGTACGCCACGCTCCAGCAGGTACATGGTGGCCTCGTAGCCCATGCCGCAACCACGGCTGACATAGTCAGGATCGCCTAAAGCTTTGCCCGCAGAGGTATTCACCACGACGATGTCCAGCGGCTGTAGCTCATGGCCGATCCGTTTTAGTTCAGCTTCCACATCTGCGGCCGTACACACGTAGCCATCCTCAAAATGACGGAAATCCAGTTTCACGCCAGGCTGGCAAAACCATTCCAGAGGCATTTCGTCGATTGTCTGGGCATCTTTACCACCATCCTGGGTAGGATGGTAATGCCAGGGCGCATCCACATGCGTACCGTTGTGTGTAGTCAATTTGACCCATTCAGCGGCTGCAAAGCCAACTCCGCCACCAATCATTTCTTCCTGGTTAGCACCGGGGAAAAAATTTTCCAGTTCGTGCTGGGTGTCTACATGACTTTCATAATCGATATGGGGCTTGAGAAAGGGCGGATCACTGACTACGTCATTACAGAGTGTGATGGATAAATCGACAAAGCGTCGGGCCATTTAGTATTCCTGATAAAAAATATAGTTTTTCATGCTGTTACTTTGAAGAACTCTCTTTACTTGGTCAAGAATACCGCTATTTAAACTTTGGAATATGAATATTCATTAAAACGATAATGGGCAGACCTGGAATGACGGATAATAGAAAACAGTTCAGAAACAGTCTTTGTGAGACGAGAAGGAATTACTAATGCTTGAATTCTATGACAATGATATGTCTGTCTGTGCCCAGAAAGTACGCGTTGCACTGGCGGAAAAGGGGGTGGAATACACCAGGGTGCCTATGGATCTGCGTGCAGGTGACCAGTTAGACCCTGAATACCTGAAGTTGAATCCCAATGGTGTGGTACCCACCATCGTCCATGATGGCAATGTCATCATTGAATCCACTGTCATTATTTATTATCTGAATGATGCCTTTGAGGGGCCGGCACTGAATTCAAGTTTTGCCGTGGAAAAAGCGAAGATGTTGCAGTGGATGATTCTGCCTGACGGCGGGTTCCATGACATATGCGGTATCACCAGTTTTGCTCTCGCCTTCAGGTACCAGTTGCTGGAAAAATCAGAGGCAGAGTTACAGGACTATTTTGATAGTCTGAAAAAAATTCGCGCTGACCGCCTGAATAAAATAAAACCTGTTGTTGAATTGGGTATTGAAGCTCCTGTGGTAGCTCCCGCCATGAAGTCTTACCTGAATGTGGTTGCGAAAATGCAAGCAGCACTGAGTGAAAGTGAATGGTTAGCGGGGGATACCTTTTCTCTGGCAGATATCACCATGCTTCCCTACACCTTGCGCCTTGAGCATCTGGGCCTGGATTTCTTCTGGGAAAATAAGCCTGCAGTGGCAGCGTGGTATCAACGCATGAAAGAAAGAGATAGCTTTGAAGTCTTGAGCCAGTATTTTAATCCAAAATATCTGGGCTTGATGGGCAAGAGCATGGTCTCCCATGGCGAGAGAATCAGGGAAATATTGAAAGGGTAAATAATAAAGAAATGCATGCACTCAAAAATACTTGGTATCAAGCTGCTTGGAGTAATGAATTAACAGGAGAACACTCGCTATCAAGAACGATTTTGAATACTGCCATTTTCCTGTATCGCCAAAGCAATGGGGCAGTGGCGGCATTGTATGATCGCTGTCCCCATCGTTTTGCTCCATTATCCGCTGGATGTGTATCCGGAGACAATGTGACTTGTGGTTATCATGGACTGACTTTTGACCCAAAAGGTCAGTGTATCAATAACCCACATGGCGCTATTACACAAAGGTTGCAAGTCAGAGCCTATCCTGTTGTCGAAAAGCATACCGCTATCTGGATATGGATGGGGGATCCTTCACTAGCAGACCCGGGGGATATTCCTGATTTGTCATTTATTGATGATGCGCCTGAAGAAACAAGAATCTGCGGATATATGCATACTAATGCTGATTACCAGTTGATGATCGACAATATCATGGATTTGAGCCATGCAGATTATCTTCACCCTGATACGCTGGGTGGAATGATGACTGACGCAGAAACAAACGTCTGGCAGGATGATGAAAACATCTGTGTCCACTGGCTGGCCAAAAATGCAGGAGCAACAGGAGCATTTGCAGCGATGGCAGATGACTCCAACAGGCTAGACATCAGTATCCAGGTGGAGTGGCAAAGCCCGACAG
>JAYPJO010000277.1:0-2702 GCA_038128465.1 Gammaproteobacteria bacterium | reverse complement strand
GCTGATAAGAGACTGTTCAAAATTACTGCGCGTATCACCTACTACACCAGCGATGGTTCCAAACAACTCTTCCAGGTCACCAATACGCTCTTGCAGAGTTTCATTACGCTGGGCCTTGATCAATTCATTTTCATCATAGGTGGATTCCAGCTGACCACTGATTGCCTCTTCTTCTGCACGCCTTGCAATCATCTCGTCAAGTAACTGCTGACGCTGATTGACATTCTGCTCAAAGCGTTGAATGCGTTCACGTTGCTCCTGAGTTTCAGTCAGAGTTGCAGTTTCTACTAACTGCAGTAATTCATCCAGACTTCTTGGATCGGCTTCCTGCGCTGTCGCCTGAAACGGAGTTAAACAGACAGCTGCCGATGCTAATGTTAAAGCAAAAGTTTTTATAGTTTTCATGTTCTTACTCCGGAGCTGCTATTGGTAATTCAAGTAATTGAGTGGTTTCAAGGTCCTGTGCCATGCGAATACCCAACGCAACAGGTCTTCTGTAGGCATCATCCAAAGCAACCCATTGGTTGGTAGATTTATCCCAGACGCCTGTAGAACTCTGATCGCTTGTCTGGTAAAGCAGAGCGATTCGACCAACACGAAGCAGGTCCACATCACGCTCAACACCATCAATTTCAAGCGTGTCAGTGTAATGGGCTATACCCCGGCCATAATCATTCTCAATCTGATAAGCCTGCAGCACCAGACGGAATCTTTCAGCAACATTTACACTTGAATCATCAAAAGTAGCTCTGATGGTATCCAGCCTTTCCTGCCTTTCTTCTATCTGGAATGGGATGTCCAGAGAGACGAACTGCTCAAGAGCAACCATCATTCTTTCCATCAGAGGAGCAACCTGACGTTGCAGTTCTGCAGCCTGAGCAATAGATTCATCATACTCTGCAATTGTTCGTTCCTGTTCAGCTATAGTACGACGCATACCTGCGTTGTATATTTCCAACCCATCAACCAGTTTTGCCTGATCTCTGTATTCAAATGTTAATTCAGAGGCCTGGTCTGATAACTGGTTTATTTCCAGCTGCATTTCAGCACCATTAGCAAAAACTTCAGCAGACTGAGCTGAAATCTGATCTAAAATGCTGGTATCTATCACAGTATCCTGAGCCGATGCTGGCCCAAAATTCAGAAGTACTGGGGTCACCAGTAATGAAGCAAGCATTTGCTTCCTAAGACGTTGGTATTTCATGATCCATCCCATTTATTAGTAGAAATAAGAAACTGTTTTACGCTGTATGGTTTAGCACTTAATGACGGTAGTTATTGTAATTAGTTGCCATGTAATTCGCCAAGACAGCCTGACTTAATCTTCTTTTTATTCTGCTTTACCACGCAGAGCTGCGGAGCATATCAAATAGTACAGGCATATTGAACCAGTAACAGTCAAAATATTTATAAATTTTTGCAGTTTTTTTAAGGTAGCACCAACTACTCACTTAAATTACCAGCCTGCAGCATTCCGTAATCCATCACCAATTTCTGCCAAACTTCTGACTGTGGTCACACCTGCATCATTCAAAGCAGCAAATTTTTCTTCAGCTGTTCCCTTGCCGCCTGAGATAATGGCACCGGCATGCCCCATCCGCTTACCGGGTGGAGCTGTAACACCCGCTATATAAGAAACTACAGGCTTGCTGACATATTCCTTAATAAAAGCAGCCGCTTCTTCTTCTGCAGTTCCGCCGATCTCACCTATCATGACAATAGCTTCTGTCTGTTCATCTTTCTGTAACAGGCTCAATATATCTATAAAACTGGAGCCTGGAATCGGATCGCCACCGATACCAACGCATGTTGACTGGCCAAAACCCGCATCAGTAGTCTGTTTGACGGCTTCATAAGTAAGTGTGCCAGAGCGCGAAACAATGCCAACTTTGCCTGGCAAATGAATATGCCCAGGCATAATGCCTATTTTGGATTCACCAGGAGTAATTATTCCAGGACAGTTAGGGCCAATTAGCTGTACCCCTTCCCGGTCACAGACCACTTTTACCTCCAGCATATCCAGTGTCGGGATACCCTCGGTAATACAGACTATGAGTTTTATCCCTGCTGCTGCTGCCTCCAGCACTGAGTCCTTACAAAAGGGGGCTGGTACATATATTACGTAAGCTTCAGCAGCAGTTTCTGCAACAGCGTCAGCAACTGTATTGAATACCGGTAATCCGAGATGGGTTTGACCGCCTTTACCAGGTGTCACACCTCCTACCATCAATGTTCCATATTCAATTGCCTGCTCTGAATGGTAGGTACCTTGCGATCCGGTAAAACCCTGGCAGATAACTCGGGTATCCTTGTTTAATAAAATACTCATTATGCCCCTCCCGCAGCTTTTACTGCCTGCTGAGCGGCATCAGCCAGACTGGTAGCGGCGATAATATTCAAACCGCTGTCTGCGAGTACCTTTGTGCCCAACTCAGCATTATTACCTTCAAGTCTGACAACCACCGGAACTTCAACACCAACTTCCTCTACAGCACCGATGACTCCTTCTGCAATCAGGTCACAACGTACAATACCGCCGAATATATTGACCAGAACAGCTTTGACATTATCATCAGAAAGGATGATCTTAAATGCCTCAGAAACTCTTTCCTTGGTAGCCCCTCCTCCGACATCGAGAAAGTTTGCCGGTTGACCACCGTGAAGTTTGACAATATCCATGGTTCCCATGGCCAGGCCAGCAC
>JAYPJO010000276.1:2015-2709 GCA_038128465.1 Gammaproteobacteria bacterium | reverse complement strand
GTCATATATACTTCATTCGTGGGTGCAGAGCCTGACAATTCCTCCCTGGCCGTCAGCGACCATCTGGGAACTGAAAAACTGCTCAGGGAAAGCGGTATAACCTGGACCGCCCTGCGCAACAGTCAGTATGCGGACTACATTTTTGCCTCGGCGCCCAATGCCATTCGAAGCGGCACCTGGCTTAGTAGTTCAGCAGACGGAACCGTCGCGCATGTCTGGCGTGAAGACTGTATTGATGCTGCCGTTGCGGTTTTATCTTCAGACGGGCATGACAATACTGTCTATAACATTACCGGACCCTCACTGTTAAAGGTCAGGGATGTTGCCGATATTGTTAAGGACGTTACAAAAGCAGATTTTGACTACGTCGAAATCACCGATGAAGGTATGTACGAATTCTTTGATTCACTGGGTGTGCCCAGGAGCCCCGTGGATGATCATGTCGCCTCGGACATCCCCTGGTGCAGTGACGACATGGTGTCATTTGAGCGCACCATACGCGAAGGTGGGTTCAGCATCATCTCGAATGACTTTGAAAAACTCACCGGCAAAAAACCACGGTCACTGCGGACTCTGGCTGAAGCAAACAGCGACCTGTTAATGCCTTCATAAAAAATCTCAACGTAAAGGGAAATAATGAAATAATAATGAAAAAACTGCTCATCCCTCTTTTGCTCCTGACACAGGCTGCTTC
>JAYPJO010000276.1:0-2005 GCA_038128465.1 Gammaproteobacteria bacterium | reverse complement strand
TCACTGCGGACTCTGGCTGAAACAAACATCGATCTCTTAATGCCGTAATAAAAAATCTCAACATAAAGGGAAATAATAATGAAAAAACTGCTCATCCCTCTTTTGCTCCTGACTAAGGGTGTTTCAGCGCAAACCTCTTTCGGAGAATTTGATCCAGAGAGTCTGCCGCCCATCATAGACGTCCATTTTCACGCTGTGGTGGCAGGCGGTAATGAAGTGAACACCATGTGCCCGAACCAGCAGCAGTTCCTTGCCGCTAATCCTGCAGATCCCAACCCGGCCTTCATTGGCTGGTCTACAGAGGACTGCTCGCCTCGCCTCTATACCTCCATTGGCGATGCCTATCTGGATGACATCGTGGCCGAAATGGAAAGGCTGAATGTCACCGCCGTGGTTTTTGGAGATCCCGATTCTGTCAAGGCTTACGAGAAAGCAGCACCAGGGCGAATTATTCGCGGCACCAGTTTCAGCATGGGACCTGATGTAAACAAGGAAGAGGAACTGGCCAGGCTGGAAACACTTTTCACCGAGGGTGGTTTCCAGGTGATGGGGGAAATCGGCCTGCAGTACCAGGGCATGTCGCCCAGTGACATGAGCGTTGATGAATACTTTGCGCTGGCTGAACGACTGGATATTCCAGTGGCCATTCATATGGGCACCGGCGGCTCCGGGCGGGCCAATATCTTCATGCCGAATTTCCGTGCGTCCATGGGCGACCCTTTTCTGCTGGAAGAACTGCTGGCGCGACATCCAAAACTGCGGGTGCAGGTGATGCATGCCGGCTACCCGCTCATCGACAACATGCTTGCCCTGCTGCAAGCCAATAGTTACGTCTACGTGGATGTAGCAGGCTTGATCTGGAGTTATCCTATCGAGGAAGTGAACCGCTACATTGAGCGCCTAGTGGATGGCGGTTTCGGGGACCGCGTGATGTTTGGCACTGACCAGTTTGGCTATCCAAAGATGATGGCCTACTCCATCAGCATCATTCAGAATGCTGATTACCTGCTACCATCGCAGAAACGGGATATCCTGTACAACAACGCCGCACGCTTTTTCAGGCTGGAGCAGTAATATGAATAATATTAAAGACGATGAAGTCTCGCAGGAGCACCAGGAAAAGCACGATGAGGGGAGCGATCTGAATACCGTTCAGATCGTGATTGCTGGTGGCGTAGTGCTGCTGGTGGTTCTGATTTTCTCAGTCTACTTTATGATGCAATCGCCGCTCGATTGAGCCAGTTCATAAAATTAATTTATTTAACCATCCAATACCAAGGTTCTTGTCGCGTAGCGAGAGATGCCAGAGCTTGGCAAAAATATATTTCAGAGCCGAGAGCTTACGGATTGTCATTGACCGGCTTGGAAAATATTTTTAACGACTAGATGGCGAGCGCAGTAGCGACATCTACCCACGTCCGATGTAGGGCATGTCGCGCGCCATCACGGTCATGAACAGAACGTTGGTATCGAGTGGCAAGCCATCCATATAGACCACAGCGTCACCCACATGCTTCACTTCCATGAGCGGTTCACTCTTCACCGAACCATCCGCCTGGGGCGCTCCCTGGCTGATTTTCTGACCCAGCGCCGTGGCAGCGTTGCCAATATCGATCTGACCGCAGGCAATATTGTACTTGCGGCCATCCAGCGACGTAGTCTTGGTCAGGCCGGTCACGGCATGCTTGGTTGCGGTATAGGCAATGGAGTTCGGCCTAGGGCGGTCCGCTGAAATCGAGCCGTTGTTTATTATGCGGCCGCCCTGGGGATCCTGTTCCTTCATCATCCTGAAGGCTGCCTGCAGGCACCAGAAGGCGCCGTTGAGATTGGTATCCACCACCGACAGCCAATCCTCGGCGACAAGATCTTCCAGCGGCGTGCCAATGCCTATTCCGGCATTGTTAAACAGGAGATCGAGCCGACCAAAAGTCCCATGAATTTTTTCAAACAGGGCATCCACCGACGCTTTATTCGCCACATCGGTGACCACGCACAGCGACTGCAC